>CAKORV010000001.1 GCA_934101625.1 uncultured Bacilli bacterium
TGATGAGAGTGAATATTCAGAGGGGATTTAAAAATAGATTTGGAAATACATATGATAATCTTATAAGTATAAATTTTGATAATATTAAAGAATTACAGGCCTCTTTGGGCCTTTTTGTTTTAGAAACTAAGAAAGAAGTTACTTTGTTTGCAACTAATAAAGATGAATATAATGGAATAATATTACATGAAATGAAAAGTGTAGAAGATTATGATTATGCATTTAGGATTTATAGAGATTATCAAGAATATAAGTATAAAAGGCATTATGATGATAGATTGGTTTCAATGTTACATAGTAAACAACGATTAGTAAAAGATACTGATTTTCCTATTGGAATAGTTAGTGTTGATAATTATGTTGTTGGGCAAATTATAAGGTATTATAAAGATAATACTAAGTTTAAAAATATTATTAATAAGAGAGATAGTAGTTTATTTTATCTTAGAATAATAAGAATCTTATTGGAATTAGTTAGTAATAATATTTATTATTTAGATATTCATCCTAATAATTTTTTAATATATAATAATGATTTAAAACTGATAGATTTTGAACCTTCTTTTGTATCTTTTAAAGAAGAAGATCTTAAGTATTTAGTTTATAATTTAGTTAATATGATAAATAGAATTAATAGTTATTTAGGTATTGAACTAATTAAAGATTGTAATAATTTAGAGGGTATAGTGAATGCTTTAAGTAAAGAATATGTTTTGTCTAAAGAAAAACCACTAATTGTTAGTTAGTGGTTAATTTTAATTCATTGTCTTTATAATCTATGGTAACTATTGAATTAGATTTTATTTCATTATTTATTAATTTTTTAGCAAGTAAAGTTTCTAATTTACTGCTTACTAATCTTTTTAGTGGTCTTGCTCCATAAAATTCATCATAGCCAGTATTTATAAAGTATTCTTTTGCTTCTTTAGTTAAGTTTATTTTTACATTAATATCTATTAGTCTATGTTCTATTTCAGATAATATGTTATCTAGAATTTCGCCTAAATCTTCTTTATTTAGTTTATTGAATACTATTATTTCATCTAGTCTGTTTAGAAATTCTGGTCTAAAGTATTTGTTTAGTTCACTTGTTATTTTGTCTTCTTCATTACTTAGTACATATTCACTACCTACATTAGATGTCATAATTATTATAGTGTTTTTGAAGTTAACTGTTCTACCATTTGAATCAGTAAGCCTTCCTTCATCTAGTATTTGTAATAATAGGTTAAGTACATCTGGATGAGCTTTTTCAATTTCATCAAAAAGTACTATTGAATATGGATTTCTTCTTACTTTTTCAGTAAGTTGTCCACCTTCTTCATAACCAACATATCCTGGTGCGGCTCCAATTAATCTAGAAACTGAATATTTTTCCATATATTCACTCATATCAATTCTTATCATGTGTTTTTCATCATCAAATAGTTCATATGCTAAACTTCTTGCAACTTCTGTTTTACCAACACCAGTAGGTCCTAGAAACATGAATGTACCAATAGGCTTATTTGGATCTTTTATACCACTTCTTGACCTTATAATCGCGTCACTTACAAGTTTTAATGCTTTGTCTTGACCTTTAACTCTTTTCTTTAAGTTGTCGTATAAATTTAATATTTTATCTTTTTCACTACTTATTACTTTTGAAATTGGTATGTTTGTCCACTTGCTTATAACATTTGCGATATCATCACTTGTTACAGTATCTGATAATATTCCGTTTTTACTATTTTTAGATAATTCATCTAATTTATCTTTTAGTTTTGGTAGTATTTCATTTTTTATTCTTGCTGCTTGTTCTAGGTTATAAGTGTTTTTAGCATTTTCAAATTCATAAGTATATTTAGATATATCAGATTTAACTTTTTTTATTTCTTCATTTGTATTTTTTTCTTCTTTCCATTTAGAACTTAGTTCTTGTTCTTTAGATTTTAAATCATATAATTCTTTATCTAATGATTCAAGTCTTTTTATAGAAAGTTCATCTTTTTCTTTTTTTAATGCTTCTTTTTCTACTTGTAATGTAAGTATTTTTCTTGTTATTTCATCAAGTGAAGTAGGAACACTATCCATTTGAACTCTTATGGTAGCACATGCTTCATCGACTAAGTCAATAGCTTTATCTGGTAAAAATCTATCTGTAATGTATCTATTAGATAGAGTTGCTGCGCTTATTAATGCTTTATCTTGAATTGTAACTCCATGATATATTTCAAATCTTTCTTTTAAACCACGAAGTATTGTTATTGTGTCTTCAACAGTTGGTTCAGCGACTATTACTTTTTGAAATCTTCTTTCAAGTGCTCCATCTTTTTCAATGTACATTCTGTATTCATTTAAAGTAGTAGCACCTATTACGTGTATTTCTCCACGCGCTAGCATAGGTTTTAGAATATTACCAGTGTCCATAGCACCATCCACAGCGCCTGTACCTACAATTAAATGAATTTCATCAATAAACATTATTAGATTTCCTTCACTTTTCTTTATTTCATCAAGTACTTTTTTTAGTCTTTCTTCAAATTCTCCACGGTATTTAGCACCTGCGATTAAACTAGCCATGTTAAGTTCCCAAATTGTTTTATTTTTTAAACTTTCTGGAACATCTCCTTTTACTATTCTTTCGGCAAGTCCTTCTACAATAGCTGTTTTACCTACACCTGGTTCTCCTATAAGAACAGGGTTGTTTTTTGTTTTTCTAGAAAGTATTCTAGTGATGTTACGAATTTCTTCATCACGACCAATAATAGGATCAATTTTACGATTCTTAACATCTTCATTTATATTACGACCATATTTTTCTAAAACATTTTCGTTTTCTTCATTATTCATATTAAACATTTTAATTACCTCCTTTTTACATAGTGTATTATATCATAAAAATTAGCACTCGTCAATGGAGAGTGCTAATAAAATTAACTCTAATTTTTGACAATTATATATATATTTGATATAATACTTTTGCAAAGGATGATTATAGATGAAAAAATATAAGCCTAAAAAATGGTTTACATATACAAGATTATTTATTGTATTTATGATTATTTTTACTTTAGGAAGAACTACTAATGTTGTTTATAATGTGGTAAATTCTAAAGATGAGAATGAGAATAAAGCCTTAGAACATAAGGTTATTGCTGAAAATAAAGAAGATATTTATTATGAAGAAAATCCTGTTTTGACTAAGTATTTAAGTATACCTGAGAAAGGATTTGTTGTAAGTAATAATAATACTAAATATAGTTTAAGTACTGAAGATTTTAATTTACTTGTGGCTGTTGTATCTAGTGAAAGTAATAAGAAGTTAGATGATATTATGGCAGTTATGAGTGTTATTTTAAATAGATGTGATAGAAGCGGTAAGACTCCAGTTGAAGTTATTACTGCACCTGGGCAATTTTCTGGATATTTACAAGGATATTATAGAAATTATTTAAATGCTGATAATACTTTAAAGAGTAATACAACTTTAGTTCAAGAAGTAGTTAATGATGCTTTAAATGGTGTTAGAAATAATAAATATTATAGTTTTAGATCATGGAATAGTTATTATTATGGTGAAAACTATATAGTAGAATATGGAAATAGGTTTAATTAATGGAAAAGTTTGAGTTTAAGAAAAGTCTAGGACAAAATTTTTTGATAGATAATAATATTAAGAGAAAAATAGTAGATTCTGCGTCAATTGATTCAGAATCTTTAATACTTGAAGTGGGACCTGGTAATGGTGCGATTACTAAGTTATTAGTTGAGAAAGATGTACCAGTTATTGCTTTTGAAATAGATACTAGGCTTAAAAGTGAACTTGATAAAATAAAAAGTGATAACCTTAAGGTTATTTATGGAGATTTTCTTAATGTTAATTTAGATGATGTATTAAAAAACTATAAGTATAGTAATATCCATTTAATAGCAAATCTTCCTTATTATATAACTACACCTATAATTAATAAAGTAATTAGTGAAGTATGCATAGATGAAATGATTATTATGGTTCAAAAAGAGGTTGGAGATAGATTTAAGGCTAAGCCGGGTACTAAGGATTATAATAGTTTGAGTGTTTTTTTACAATATTATTTTGATATAGAAAAAGTTGTTTTGGTTAGTAAAAATTCTTTTATACCTAGGCCTAAGGTGGATAGTATTGTAGTTAAGTTTACTAGAAAGAAAGAATTATTATATGTTAAAGATGAAGAGATGTTTTTTAAATTTGTTAGAGATTCTTTTAAACAAAAAAGAAAGAATTTAAGAAATAATTTAAGAGAATATGATCTTATTAAATTAGAAAATGCTTTAAAGAAAGTAAATAAAGATTTAACTTATCGTGCTGAACAAATGAGTTTAGAAGACTTTGTAAGTGTGTTTAATGAGTGCAATAAATAATAAACTATATATTGGTTTATTTCTTTTAATGTGGTATACTTTTTATAGATAGGATATGGTTATTATGAAGAATGTATTATTTGGATTTTTATCAATTTTAAGTATTAGTTCTACTAACGATATAGTATATATGGTTATAGAAGGTGTTATTTTGTTTATGGTTATACTTATAGTTTTAAAAAGAAGTAAGGAAACTATTTTGAAAGATGAAAATGATCCTAATAATAAAGATTCTCTTAGTAGAAGTGTTAGTACGGTACCTTTATATGAAGAATTAGACGAAGATAAAATAAAAAAGGTAGTACCTAACTATGATAAAAATGAATTTAATAATATGGTGTTTAATTTATATAAAGATATACAAATTTCTTTTATGAATGAAGATACTAAGAAAATTAGTGAATTAAGTACAGAAGATATATGTAAGATGTATTGTACACAAATTAATATTTTAAAGGCAAAGAATCAAAAGAATAAAATAGAAGATATAGAATTAATAGAATCTAAAATTATTGGTGTAAATGATAATGAGGGTATACAAAGTGTAGAAGTATATTTAAATGTTAGGTGTTATGATTATGTAATTAAAGAAAGTAATCATGCGGTTGTTAAAGGGAGAAATAATAGAAAACTTAATGTTACGTATATTTTAACATTAGTAAAAAAGTCAAACAAATTTGTTTTGAGTAAGAAACAAATTATTGGACAACATGTAGAGTAATTTTACTCTTTTTTTCATATATTTTTTTAAATTTCATATTATTTGTTAGGGGGTAATATGATAAAAGAAGGAGATTTTGTTACTAGAAAAAGTTATAATAATGATATAGTTTTTGAAGTTATTTTAGTTGAAGGTAAAACTTGCTTACTTAAGGGTGTAGATGTTAGATTGAGTGCTGATGCTCCGATAAGTGATTTGGTTTTGTGTGATAGAAATAAAATAAGTAATAAAGATGACTTTTGTCCAGAGATAGATTTTATAAGAAATATGGATAGGAGTGAGTTTTTTTATTTGCCTGGTAAAATATTACATATAGATGGAGATAAGTCATATCTAGATAGATGTATGGAATTTTATAAAAAGAATAATGTTAAGGCTTATGGTAAATGTCTTAAAGAGGGTGATATGCCTGGAGAGATAGTTAAATATTTAAAGATGTATAATCCTGATATACTTATTATTACTGGGCATGATGCATATTTTAAAAAAAGAGATAAAGATACTAATAGTATGTATAAGAATAGTGAAAATTTTTGTAAGGCAGTTATAGAAGCAAGAAAGTTTGAAAAGAGCAATGAGAAACTAATTATAATAGCGGGTGCTTGTCAAAGTAATTATGAAGAATTAATTAGAAGTGGTGCGACATTTGCATCTAGTCCTAAAAAAATTAATATACATGCTTTAGATCCAGCGATTATAGCGGCACAGTTAAGTCTTTTGGATAAGAATACTGAGGTAGATTTAATAGATTTGCTATCAAAGACTAAGTATGGTAAAGATGGAATAGGTGGACTTAAGAGTAAAGGAACTATGTATATGGGTTACCCTAGAAATGAGGTGTAACTTGAATTTATATAAAGAAAAAACAAGAATAAAAAATTTATTAAATAAACAGGTTAGACTTAAGGTTAATATTGGTAGAAATAAATTTGAATATTATAATGGGGTTATTGAAGGTATGTATGATTCAGTGTTTACTGTGAGTGTTAATGGTATAATTAAAAGTTTTTCTTATGCTGATTTATTAACTAAAAATGTACTAATAAAAAAGAGTATTTAATGATAGGCATTAGCCTATTTTTTTGTTATAATTTATTTAGAAAGTAGGTTATATGAAGAATAGGTATGTTTATTGTGTTTTTGTATTAATATTTATTTTTGCTGTATTTTTTGGTATTTATAGATTTCAAAAAAATTATATATCTAATTTTAAAGATAATAGAAATAACATGTTAAAAGTTTGTGATGAAAATGAAACATTAGAATGGTGTGATAAAGAATTAAAGGAATATAATAATTATAAAGATTGTTTAGGAAAAATAAATAAAGAATGTAAGTTAATAGTTAAAAGGTATGAAAAGTTTGGGTTAAATAGTTATGATACTTTTGATTATATTATGACAGATGAAATAATGGGAATGTTTCAAGTTGGTGTGACTCTTATTTTGTTTTTCTTTTTAAGTTTATATTATTCTAAATATTTAAATAATTTAACTATAAAAAATTATTTATGTAGGGAGAGCTATAATAAATATATTAAAGATGTTTATGTAGGTGGGGTTAAGTATAGTATACTTCTTGTTACATTCGTATTAATTTTCATGTTATATTCTTGTTTATATGCTGGTGATTTAAGCTTATTACTTGATAAAACTACTTTATTTAACTTGATATATTTGTTAATGCTAAGCATTTTTTATATGAATCTTACTTTTATCTGTTCTGTTGGAAATAAAAACTTTGTTATTGGACTAGCTAAAACCATTTTAAGTTACTTTTTAGTTGTTTGTATATGTGAACAACCTAGAGTTATTTTTGATAAGTTTAAAAAAATTAAATCTTTTAATATAGTAGATCTTATTGTTAAAGAAAATATTAATACTTATTTAATTGGTGGAATTTTATTATTTATTATAAGTGGTTTGATTGCATATGTTTTGTTTAAAAATAAAGAGAGAATAATTAGTATGTTAGAAAAAGGAGATAATGAGTATGAAGATTAAAGTTAATAATTTAAGTAAAAAGTTTAAAAGTAATATTATTTTTGAGAATGTGAATTTAGAATTTGAATCAGGTAAGATATATGGAATAGTTGGTCTTAATGGAAGTGGTAAAAGTGTGTTTTTAAAGATATTAACTGGACTTTATTATCCTACTAGTGGTGAAATATTATTTGATGGAGTTAATTATAATAAAAACAATATGTTTCCTAAAAGTTTAAGAGCATTAATAGAAAAACCTTCTTTTTTTCCGGATTTAAGTGCATTTGATAATCTAAAGTTGTTAGCGAATATTCAGAATAAAATATCTGATGAAGAAATAATAAATATATTAAAACTTGTTAATTTAGAAAATAATAATAAAAAATATTATCAATTTTCTTTAGGAATGAAACAAAAATTAGCTATAGCGAGTGTTTTAATGGAAGATGTTGATGTAATAATTTTAGATGAACCTTTTAATGCGATTGACGAAAAAACTGTTAATAAAATTAAAGATTATTTACTAAGTATAAAGAAAGATAAAATTATAATTTTGTGTTCACATTATAAAGAGGATTTGAAAGATTTAGAAATAAATGAACTATATAAATTTGAAAATGGAAGGGTAAATAAATTATAATGAAAAGATTTTTTAGTGATGTAAAATATTTTATTATAACAAGATTATTTGTATTAACTTTATTTTTATCATTAACTTTATCTATATTTTTTCTATATATTCCTAAATCTGATAATACTAATTTACTTAGAAACTACTTAATGAATTCATCTAATGTTGTATTTTCATTTTTAATGTTAGTGATGTGTCTTATTATATCTAATAAGATATTTAATGAAATTAAGAGTAATGTTAATTATTTGGTTAGATTTAGTGATAGAGTTAGTGCTTATAGATATTTTTTAAAGATAATAATATTCATTAATACTTTGATTATGCTTATTTGTTATGTTATTCCTTTTGTTTTATTGGTTATAGATGGTAGATTAACTTTTATACTTGGAGAATATTATAAGGGTATTAATTATTTGATTTATGTAATCTTTTACGTTATTAGAAATGTTTTTGTTATAAATGTTCTTATGTTAATTTATTTTGCTTTTAGATTATTATTTAATAGTAAGATTGCTTTAGGTTTATATTTATGCAATATAGTTAGTTTAGTGTTATTACCAATTAATAGTGGTTTAATTAACAATTTAAGTCAGTTTAAATTACTTCCTAAGTATTATTTATATCCTATAAGATATTCATCATTTTTATTTGAAGCAAGTACATCTATTTTATATGTTTCTATATTATTTACAATTTACTTTGTTATATTAAATATTTATTCTAAAAAGAATAGCGATATTATTTAGTTTACATTTATTTGTAAACATTTTCTTTAATACTTGATTTCATAATAATCTCGTTTTATAATTATGTTAGAGTTACAAGGAGGATATTATGAAGATAACTAACATTAGTATACGTAAGGTAGATAGAGAAGACTCACGTATGAAAGGTATTGCATCTGTATTATTAGATGATGAATTTGCAGTACATGACATTAGAATTATAGAAGGGACTAAAGGTTTATTCATAGCAATGCCTAGTAGAAAAACTAGTACTGGTGGATTTAAAGATATAGCACATCCAATTAGTCAAGAAGTTCGTAGTATGTTTGAAAGAGAAATTCTTGATGCTTATGAAAAAGCTGAAGATACACCAACTACAGAAGAATAAGGTTCTAGTAATAGAATCTTTTTTTGTACATATAATTTTCTAGGTGATATTATGGATACACATAGAGAATTAGAAAGTAATTTTAATCATTCAATTCAAATAAATGAAAGAAAAAGTGCAGTTATAACTGGAGTTAAAAAGTTAGAAAATTTTGATAGTAAAGAGTTTTTTTTAGAAAGTGTTATGGGATATATTTTAATTAAAGGAGAAGGACTTGAACTTATTAAGTTGGATACTTTTCAGGGGACACTTTCTATTAAAGGAATAATAAATAGTTTTACTTATTTAGAAGCTGGAGGAAAGAAATCTAATAAAGAAAGTATGATTTCTAAATTGTTTAAATAATGGATTTAAAGTTGCAAATTCTTTCTATACTTTTTTCTTTTGGTTATGGAATAATTTCTAGTTATTTATATAATCTTAATTATAATTTTATACATGATACTACTATACTTTATAAACTTGTTATTAACATACTTTTTTGTGTTAATTTGGGTTTAATATATTTTATATTGATTAAAGTTATTAACTATGGAGTTGTACACATTTATTTTGTATTCTCTTTTATAGTTGGTTTTGTTTTGTTTGTTAATAAGTATAAGTTTTTAAGAAACGTGTTTAAAGTTAAGAAATGATTTAGGAAAGTGTGATAAAAAGTTTTGATTAGTAAAGACTAATTTTTATGATTGATATAATAATATCCTTAGGGAATAATGATATTTCAATTAGATTTTCTTTAAATAATTTAGGTAAGGATGGTAAGATTGTAAATATACCACTTTATTTTATAGAATATATTGATAATATAATTTAAGATAATATTTTTAGTATTATTAATTGCATCATATTTGTTGCCAATTGCATCATTTTGTGATAAAATGGTGCAAATGAAACGGAGTGATGCGATTTGAGAAAATTTAATTTAATGGAAGAATATAATAGTGTTATAAATAACAACAATATTATTAAATTATTAAGTATAATTCATGAATATAAAGGAAAACAGATATATTTATTAAATTCGAAGAAAGAAACCGTAGATACTTTATTAAAGGTTGCTAAAATTCAGAGTACTTTTTCATCTAATAAAATTGAAGGTATTTCTACTACAGATAAAAGAATTAATGAAATAGTAATTCAGAAATTGGAACCTAAAAATAGAAATGAAGAGGAGATTGCAGGATATAGAGATGTACTGTCATTAATACATGAAAGTTATAATTATATTGATATTAATAAGAATACTATTTTACAATTACATAAAAAATTATACAAATATACAGGCTATAATTATGGTGGAAAGTTTAAAAATTCACAAAATTATATTGAAGAAGTAAATGAAGATGGAACAAAGATAATAAGATTTACACCTTTATCTCCTATTGAAACACCTTTAGCTATTGAAAATCTTTGTCAAAATTATGAAGAATTACTAAATGAAGAATTATGTGATTTGCTGGTATTAATACCTATATTTATATTTGATTTTGTATCTATACATCCATTTAATGATGGTAATGGAAGAATGAGTAGATTGCTTACTTTATTGTTATTATATAAAGCAGATTATATAGTTGGAAAATATATTAGTATTGAAAGAATTATCGAAGAAACAAAAGAAAGTTATTATGATGTACTGAAAAAAAGTTCAGTGGACTGGCATTGTAATAAAAATGATTATTCTTATTTTGTAGAGTATTATTTAGGAATAATATTAAAAGCTTATAAAGAATTTGATTCTAAAATAAATATTATCGGAAATAAAAAGATTGATTCTTATGCTAGAATTATAGAAATATTTAAAGAAAATATCATTCCTTTGGATAAAGCTTTTATAATGAATAGTTGTCCTGATTTAAGTGAATCTACTGTTGAAAGAATATTAAGTAAGTTATTCAAAGAGAATAAAATTGTTAAAATATCTGGTGGAAGATATACAAAATACAAGTTAAATAACTAAGATTTTTGATTAATAATTTGATTTCTATTATGCAAAATCAAAAAAATGAAAAATGCGTTCTAGAGTGGTTTTGGTGTAACAATATTAATAAATATAAAATAACTAAATCTTTTTTCTTTCTATTTCATATAATTTTGGTTATAATAGATATGAAAGGATTTGAAAATATAATATGTGTGGAATAGTAGGAATAGTAAGTAAAGATAAAAATAAAGATAAAATAATTAAAGATATGGCTAATAGAATTCAACATCGTGGGCCTGATGGAGATGGGTATTATGTTAATGAAAATGTAGCTTTAGGTCATAAAAGATTATCTATTATAGATGTTGATAAGGGATCACAACCAATGTTTAGTAGTGATAAATCATTAGTTATAGTTTTTAATGGAGAAATATATAATTATAAAGAACTTAAGAAAGAATTAAAAGAATATAAATTTAATACTAATAGTGATACTGAAGTTATATTAAATGGATATTTAAAATGGGGTAAAGAAGTACCTAGTCATTTAAGAGGTATGTTTGCTTTTATGATATATGATATTAAAAATAATAGTTTATTTGGTGCTAGAGATTATTTTGGTATTAAACCTTTCTATTATTATAATGAAGATGATAATTTTATGTTTGCATCTGAGATTAAGGCTTTTTTAGGTAATCCTAATTTTAAGAAAGAATTTAATGATAAGTTACTTTCTAGTTATTTAAGTTTTAGTTTTACTCCAACTAGTGAGACATTCTTTAAAGGAGTTTATAATTTAAAACCAGGACATACTATTAGTTATGAAAATGGTAATTTAGATATTAAGAGATACTTTAATATGGAATTTAATACTATTAATAATAGTTATGATGATGCAGTTGATTCTATAGATAAAGTTATGAGAGATTCAGTTAAACATCATTTAGTTAGTGATGTGCCTGTTGGATCATTTTTAAGTAGTGGAGTAGATTCATCATATATAGTAAGTCTTGCTAAACCTAGTAATACTTATACAGTTGGTTATGAAAATAATAAATATGATGAAACTAGTTATGCTAAGGATTTAACTAATAAGTTAGGTATTAAAAATACTAATAAAATAATAACTAAGAAAGATTATTTTGATGTTTTAGATAAAGTTATATATCATATGGATGAACCAACAAGTGATCCTGCGGTTACTGCTTTATATTTTGTAGCTAATATAGCTAGTAAAGATTTAAAAGTAGTATTGAGTGGTGAAGGAGCAGATGAATTCTTTGGAGGTTATAATTATTATAGAGAAGAAGTTGATTTTGCTTGGTATAATAAGATTCCTTATTTTATGAGACATATGGTAAGTAAAGTACTTAGTGTTTTACCACCAATAAGAGGAGTTAATTTTCTTGTTAGAAGAGGTGAAAAACTAGAAAATAGTTATGTAGGTGTTTCTAAAATATGGAGTGAAAGAGAAATTAAGAAATTACTTAATAATAAAGATGGGTATAAGATTAAAGATATAACTAAAGATGTATTTAATGAATATAAAGATAAAAGTGATTTGATTAAAATGCAAGCAGTAGATATTAATTTTTGGTTAGTTAAAGATATATTACAAAAGGCTGATAGAATGACTATGGCTAATTCTGTTGAAGGTAGAGTACCTTTTGTAGATAAAGAAGTATTTAAGATTGCTAGTGGATTACCAACTAATTATAAAGTAACTAAAGAAAATACTAAAGTAGCATTAAGAAGTGCTGCTCAGAAGGTAATACCAACTGAAGCATATAAAAAGAAAAAATTAGGTTTTCCAGTTCCTGTTAGAGAATGGATGAGAGATGAAGATATTTATTTAGATATAAAGAAAAGTTTCGAAAGTGATATAGCTAATAAATACTTTAATACTGAATATCTTAATAAATTATTGGAAGAACATAAAAATAAAACTAAAGATAATTATAGAAAAATATGGAATGTGTATGTATTTTTAAGATGGTATCATGTGTTTTTTGAAAGCTAAGTGCTTTCTTTTTTTTCTTTAATATGGTATTATCTTTGTGAAAGGGAGTGGTAAAATGTCTTTAACAAGTTATTTATCACAAATATTAAATGAAGAAATTATTAAATGTGGATATGTAATACCAGGAGATATTAATAAATTAGTTACTATATCTGGTAGACCTGATTTATCTCAGTTTCAATCTAACTTTGCTATGCAAATAGCTAAAGAATATGGGAAAAATCCTAGAAATATTGCTTTAGATGTAGTGGAGAGTTTAAAGGAAAATAAAATATTTTCTAAGATAAGTATAGATGGCCCTGGATTTTTAAATATAAATGTTAGTGATGAGTTTTTAGTTCAATTTGTTACTAAAATATCTAATTTAGATAATTTTGGTGTTAGTAAAGAAGATAAGAAAAAGATAGTTCTTGATTATGGTGGTGCTAATGTGGCTAAGCCTTTACATGTTGGTCATTTAAGGAGTGCTATTATAGGAGAAGGATTAAAAAGATTAGCTAAATTATTAGGTGATGATGTAATTGGAGATGTTCATTTAGGTGATTGGGGTAGACAAATGGGTATGGTTATTTCTGAAATAAAGATAATGCAACCTGATTTAGTGTATTTTGATCCTAATTATAATGGAGAATATCCAAGTGTTAGTCCTGTTTCAATAAGTGATTTAGAAGTTATTTATCCTAAGGCAAGTAGTGATGCTAAAAGTGATGAGAATAGGATGGAAGAAGCTAGGATTGCTACTAAGATATTACAAGATGAAAGTGAACCTTGTCATAAAGGATATTATGAACTTTGGAAGAAAATAGTTGAAGTAAGTGTAGATGATTTAAAAAAGATATATGATAGATTAGATGTTCATTTTGATTTATGGAATGGGGAAAGTGATGCTGATAAGTATGTTTCTTCAGTACTTAAAATATTAGAAGATAAGAAGTTAACTAGAATAAGTGAAGGAGCTCTTATAATGGATGTTAGTGAAGATAAAGATACTACTGAAATACCACCTTTAATTCTTAAAACATCTGCTGGATCTATTGGATATCATACAACTGAGATTGCTACTATGTATGATAGAATGAATAAATATAATCCTGATGAAATATGGTATGTAGTAGATAAAAGACAGGCATTACATTTTACTCAGTGTTTTAGAGCTGCTTATAAATCATCTATAGTTCCTGAAAGTACTAAGTTAAGATATTTTGGATTTGGTACTATGAATGGTAAAGATGGTAAACCTTTTAAAACTAGAGATGGTGGAGTAATGAAATTAGTTAGTTTACTTGAATTAGTTAAAGATTATGAAAAAAATATATTAAGTAAGAATGAATATATGAGTGGTGAAGAAATAGAAAATATTTCTGATATAGTATCTCAAGGATGTATTAAGTATGCTGATGCTAGTTCTAATAGAGAAACAGATTATATATTTGATATAGAGAAGTTTACTAATGTAAATGGTAAAACTGGGGCTTATCAATTATATTCTAGTGTAAGACAAAATTCTATAATTAATAAAGCTAAAGATATGGGATATTCTATAGATGGAGATATTGTTAATCCTTCTAGTGAAGAAGAAAGAAGATTATTATTAAGTATAAGTAAAGTTAATGATGTATTAAGAAGTGCTTATAATAATAAAAATCTAAATATAATTGCGGATTATTTATATGAAATAAATTCTTTGTTTAATAATTTTTATAATAGTTTTAGAATATTAACTGAAAGTGATGTTAATAAGAGAAATTCTTGGATTAAGTTAACTAGTGTTACTAAAAGACTTAATGATATGTTACTTAATATTTTGGTTATTAAAGTTCCTGAAAAAATATAAAAAGTACGATATAACGTACTTTTTTTGTATTTTCATACATTTTGTACGATGGAACGTACAAAATATAAAAATGATGTGTTATTTTTATTAATGGTAATTAATTCTTATAAGTGTAAAAGTTGAAATTTTGTATTTTTTATGGTATCATTTATGTAGGAGAAAGATATGAAACGAGTAACTAAGAAAGATAAGAGAAGATTAATTGTTTTAATGATTATTTTTATTCCATTACTTACATTGTTTTTAAGTAATATGTTTAGTTATTGGTCAAATATTTATAAAAATATTAAAGAAAAGAAAAAATTAGATGAAGAGTATGCTCTTAAGTTAGAGAAAGAAGAATTACTAAAAAGTGAAATACAAAAATTACAAGATGAAGAGTATGTTGCTAGGTATGCTAGAGAGAAGTATTTATATAGTAAAGAAGGAGAAATTATTATTAAGATAGATTAACTATGATGATATAGTTAATCTTTTATATTGACAAACATATGTATTTGATATAGAATGAATATATACAAGAAGAATGGAGAAATAAATTATGTTTGATAAATTAAGTGAAAGACAAAAAGAAGCAGTAATGCATAAAGAAGGACCTTGTTTAGTTCTAGCAGGTGCTGGAAGTGGTAAGACAAGAGTTTTAACGGAAAGAATAGTTAATCTTATTAATAGTGGTGTTAGACCACAAAATATATTAGCTATTACATTTACTAATAAGGCAGCTAGAGAAATGAGAGAAAGAGTATCTAGAAGTATAGGTAGTGATGCTGATAAAATATTTATTGGTACTTTTCATTCTTTTGGACTTAAAGTTTTAAGAGAGAATGCTAATGTGTTAGGATATACAAATAATATAACTATTTTAGATAGAGATGATGTTAATAGTTTGATTAAAAAATTTTTAAAAGAAATGAATTTAAGTAGCGAGAATTATCCTATTAAATATATACTTAATAAAATTAGTTTTGCTAAGAATGAAGGATTAAGTCCTGAAGAATATAGTAAGTTTATGACTAGTCCATTAGATCAAGTAGTTATTAAAATATATAAGAAGTATGTTTCAATGTTAAAGAGAAATAATAGTGTAGATTTTGATGATTTATTAATATTACCTGTTAAAATATTTAAGAAGAGTGATGAAGTATTAGATAAATATCAAGAACATTATCAATATATTTTAGTAGATGAGTATCAAGATACTAATATGGTTCAATATGAACTTTGTAAGTTACTTGCTAGTAAATATTTGAATTTATTTGTTGTAGGAGATATGGATCAATCAATTTATTCCTTTAGATTTGCTAATTATATGAATGTTATGAATTTTGAAAAAGATTATCCTATGGCTAAGACAGTTTTATTAGATGAGAATTATAGAAGCACTAATAATATTTTAAAAGCTGCGAATGATGTTATTAAAAATAATAAAGAGAGAAAAGAAAAGAATTTATGGAGTAATAATGGTGATGGAGATAAGATTAAGTATATTAGATGTGAGAGTGAATTAGAAGAAGCTAGAACAGTTATTAATGAAGTTAGAAAGTTAATAAGTAATGGGGAAAAGCCTAAAGAAATAGCTGTTTTATATAGAACTAATGGACAGAGTCGTGTTATTGAAGAAGCTTTTTTGAAAGAAAATATTCCTTTTAGAATAGTAGGTAGTTATTTCTTCTATAATAGAAAAGAAATTAAAGATTTAATTGCGTATTTACATTTAATATATAATACTAATGATGATGTTAGTTTGGAAAGGGTTATTAATGTGCCTAAAAGAGGAATAGGACTTAAAACTTTGGAAAGACTTAGGACGGAATCTAATATTAGTGATGTTTCTATGTTTGAAACTATTAGTAGTGGTAAAGAGTTAGAGTTTAAAAATTTAATATTAGATTTAAAAGAAGAGAGTAAGAATACTAATTTAAGTGGATTAGTTGATTTAATATTAGATAAAACTGGAATGAGAAGTGAGCTTGAAGAGAGTGATACTTTAGAAAGTCAAATAAGATTAGAGAACTTGGAGGAGTTTAAAAGTATTACTTTGTCTTTTGAAGAGAAGGGAATTTATAATTTAGAAGAGTTTTTAGAAAATATTAGTCTTGTTAGTGATATGAGAGAATATAAAGAAGTAGAAGATGGTGTTAGTTTGATGACATTACATTCTGCGAAGGGGCTTGAATTCAATGATGTTTTCTTAGTTGGTTTAGAAGAAGGAATTTTTCCACATATGAGAAGTATGGAAAGTGAAAGTGAATTAGAAGAAGAAAGAAGATTGTGTTATGTTGGTATTACTAGGGCAAAAAAACATTTATATTTATTAAATACTAGACATAGAACATTATTTGGTAAATCAAGTAGTAATATTCCTAGTAGATTTATTGGAGAAATTAGTAGTGATTTAATAGAAAGTAATATTGTTGAGAATAAAACTATTAAAACTGGAGAAATGTATGAAAGTGGTAGAAATGATGATTTAAATGTTGGAGATAGAGTGAGACATGAAAGATATGGGGATGGAGTTGTAGTTAAAATTGATGGTAGTCTTGCGACTATAGCATTTGGATTTAAAGATGGAATAAAGCAATTAGCTAAAAATCATAAGAGTTTAAAAAAAATTGAATTGTAGGTGTATTGTATGTATGATATAAAAAAATATGAAAAACTTATATATGGAGAAGAAGTTGTACCGGATATCATAACTGAAGAGTGGTTAAAATATGCTTTAAGAAATGAAAAATTTAAGCAATGGGGATTTGCTTTTAGTGATTTAAGTGGCAAAAAGTTTGTTGGAGAATTTAGTGATGAAATCGTTAGACAAGTGAATTATTCAACTGCAACAAAGTTTCCAGATAATCATCCTTTTAAGTTTAATAGTAATTACTTTAAGACAACTACAGATATTGAATTGTTACATAAAGAAGGACTAAAGGGTGATGGAATTAAAATTGCTGTAATTGATAATGGTTTTAAAGTTACTCCAGGTGAATTAGAAGGTAAGATTAAAAATTATTATGAAAGTTATGGTTCAAGAGGAGAACATTTTCATGGTGAGGTTGTTTTGTCTTACTTAGTTGGAAAAAATATTGGTGTTGTTCCAAATGCTGAGATAGATTTTTATGATATTAATCCGAATTATTATGAAGAACATCCAGAATTAGTTACATCTGATGCTAGAACATTTTTTGGACAATTAACATATTCAAAATTATTAGAAATATATAATAGAAACTTAAATGGAGAGGGTATTAGGATTGTTAATATTAGTAATGGATATGGTAAAGCGTTAGGAGAAAAATATGAACAACTAAAAAGTAAACTTAGAGAAACTGGTTGCGAAGTTATAGATTCAAACGAGTTTGCTAAAAACTTTACTGTAGTTAATATGGATTTAAACAATAGTCAATATTATTTAAGTGATTGGCAAAAATCAAATGTTGAACTTGCAAAAGAAAAGATAATGGTTCCATGTAGTGAAATGATACCTCTTTGGGGAAGTCAATCTGATTATATGTTTCACGGGAATAATACATTTAGTTGGGGAATACCAAAACTATGTGGAATTTATGCATTAGCTTTGGAAGTTGATCCGAAATTAACATTTGAAGAGTTTACTAAAGTTGCTAAAGAAACGACTGTTAATGTTGATGGATTTAATGTTATAAATGCAAAGGCAATTATTGAGCAAATTTCTTTAAATTTAGATAGTGAAAGATCATTATAAAAAACTAGCAGAGGCTAGTTTTTGTCTTTTAAAAATCTTTTTAATAGGAATGTCATAAAGTATGGGAATGTATAAAATTTTCTATTAAATCCTATGTTTTTATTTCCTAATTTTATACCATATTTTATTTCTTTAAATGTATTCCTTTCTATTAGTTTATTTAAACTTTTTGTACTATTGTCATTTGCTTTTACTTCAACTGGAATTAGTGAATCTGTACTTTTTATAGTAAAAAAATTACTTACACCAAATTCTATAAATTTCACCGTTATATTTACACCAAAATCTTTACTTTTTACCTCACAAATTATACCTTTTAAAAAAAACACAGAATTTCTGTGTTTATAAACTTGGGCCACCTTGCATATTGTCCTTTTGAATTATTATTTCTAACATACTAATTATTTGATTATCTTTATCTAATTTATTAATTAATTCTTGTTTTTCTTCATTTGTCATATTAGGATTATTTAGTATATCTTTTTTATATTGTTCAATTAAATCTCTATAATCATTTAGTTCTTTTTGATTAGTTACTTTTTTTTCTTTTAATTTTTCAATTTCTTCTGTTAAAGAGTTAACTTTTACTTTTTGTTTTTCTTTTTCAAATTTCATTGTTATTTCTTTAGTTTGTTCTTCAATTGATTTTGTTTCTAGTTTTTCTTGTAGGAATAGTTTTTCAAACTCTTTTAATTCAGGGTGTTTATTACAAATATCTTTAATGTGTGAAACTGTCTTGTTATAATCATCCGAATATTCATCAACATTAGCTGTTATTGTACTAAATGTTCTTATAATACTTTCTATGTCTTTTTCAAATAAATCTTGATGTCTTTCTTTGTATTCAGTTATATTATCAATTTTTAATAGGTTGTTTTTAGTTTGCTCTAATTCTTTTAAGTTCATTATAACTTTAGCGCGAGTTTCAAATTTTTCTTTTAGCTCTTTCAAGTCTGGTTGAGCATTAATTAATTTATCTACTAGTTCATTAGCTTTAGTTATATCTGCATCATCAAGTGTACTAGCTTCCATTATAATTTCTTCATACATATTTGTTAAACCTTTTATTAAATCTTCATAGTCAGTGGGACTATTGGATTTAAATTCATCTAAATCTCTTATTACTCTGATTTCATCAAGTATTTTTTCAAATTTTTCTAAATTACTTTCCATATACATCTCTCCTATTTTAAGTTTAACTAATTAATTTATCTTTATCAAGAAATTGTTGATAAATTGACACTTATTAACATTTTGCTTTGTTAAATGATATTAGTAATTTAAAAAGGTGTTTGGAAAAGGTTTAATTTATTAAATTATTATGAAAGATATTTAGAAATGCTTTATAATATTTATGTTTATGAAATAAGTATATGATGATTTAATAAAATTAAAATAAAATTAATGAGCTTTGTATGTTAAATAATTTAAAAAAATTATATCTAGTGGATTACCTATATACTATTGGAAAAGTAAAGAAGAAGCTGAAGTTGGCTTTCTTGTTGAAATTGATTATGATAGTGTAATTCCAATAGAAGTAAAGCCTTCTGAAAATACTCAATCTAAATAAAAACTTATTATAACTTATATAAACCTAAGTATATGATTAGATTAAGTACATAAGATTTTGGATATAATCCTGAAACTAAATTGTTAAATACTAAAAATTTAAGTAAATATATAAAAAGAATTGTTAACTGTAGATATATAAAAAGTTTTGTTTACTAATAATTGCATTTTTTGTATAATATAAGTGGTGATACAAGATGGATAGAATGGATGAACTTATTAAGATATTAAATGAAGCTGATTATAATTATCATGTTTTAGATAATCCTACTATTACTGATCAAGAATATGATAAATATTTAAGAGAATTAATTAATTTAGAAGAAGAGAATCCTGATAAAGTTAGAGATGATTCCCCTACTAAGAGAGTTGGTGGAAAAGTACTTGATAAATTTGAAAAACATAGACATAAGATTCCTATGATGAGTTTGTCTAATGTATTTAATGAAGATGAAATAAGAGATTTTGATAGAAAGATAAAGAAAGATTCAGTTAAGCCTAGTTATGTTTGTGAACTTAAAATAGACGGACTTAGTGTTTCTTTGAATTATGAAGATGGTAAACTTGTAAGTGCTGCGACTAGAGGTGATGGTGTTGTTGGAGAAGATATTACTGAGAATGTTAAAACTATTAAAACGGTACCTTTAACATTAAAGAAACCTATTAGTATAGAAGTTCGTGGAGAAATATATATGCCTAAAAAGGTACTTAAGTCTTTAAATGAAAAGAGAGAAAGTGAAGGGTTACCTATTTTTCAAAATTGTAGAAATGCTGCTGCTGGTAGTATAAGACAATTAGATAGTAGAATTGCTGCATCTAGGGGACTTGATACATTCATTTATCATATTCCTAATCCATTAGATTATGGAATAGAAACACATTATGAAGCATTACAATATTTGAAAGAATTAGGTTTTAAAACTAATCCAAATAGTAGGTTAGTTTCTGATGTAGATGGTATTATTAGTTTTATTGAGGAAATGACTAAAAAAAGAAAAGAATTATCTTATGATATAGATGGTATTGTTTTAAAAGTGAATAATATAAGAGATCAAATAGAACTTGGATTTACTGCTAAATACCCTAAATGGGCTACTGCTTATAAATTTCCAGCTGAAGAGGTTTTAACTAAACTTGAAGATATTATATTTACTGTTGGTAGAACTGGACAAGTTACACCGAATGCAGTACTTGATCCTGTAATTGTACAAGGTTCTACTATAAGTCGAGCAACTCTTCATAATGAAGATTATTGTATATTGAAAGATTTAAAAATAGGAGATATAGTAAGTATTAGAAAAGCAGGAGATGTTATACCAGAAGTAGTGGAAGCTAAGAAAGATAGAAGAACAGGATTAGAAAAAGATTTTGTTATGACTAAAGTTTGTCCAATTTGTGGAAGTGAACTTGTTAAAACAGAAGATATTGTAGGTAGTTATTGTGTTAATCCCATGTGTCCAGCTAGAAATATTGAAAGTTTATGTCATTTTGTTAGTCGTGGATGTATGAATATAGATGGACTAGGAGATAGAATTATAGAAGATTTTTATAATTTTGGATTAATTAAAAAATATAGTGATATTTATCATTTAAATGAGAAAAGAGAAGAATTAATTAAACTTGAAGGTTTTGGTAATAAAAGTGTTGATAATTTATTAAATGCTATAGAAAATAGTAAAAGTAATTCTTTGGATAGACTTATAAATGCTGTAGGAATAAATGGAATAGGTGCTAAAACAGCAAAGATTCTTTCAAATAGATTTGGTAGTTTAAGTAATTTAATAAATGCTAATTATGATGATTTAATAAGTATTCCAGATATAGGACCCATACTTGCGCAAAGTATATTAGATTATTTTAAGGATGAAGAAAAAATGAATGAAGTAAATAATCTAATAGAAATAGGTGTTAATACTATAAGTAAGATAGAAAAAGTGGAAAGTGATGATAGGGCAAATAATAAGAAGTTTGTTATTACTGGTTCTTTTGATTTTATTAGTAGAGATAAAATTAAAGAAGAGATAGAAAAAAAAGGTGGTAATACAAGTGGAAGTGTTTCAAGTAAAACTGATGTAGTTATTGTTGGGACTGATCCAGGTAAAAAATATGATGAAGCAGTAAGACTTGGTATTACTATATGGAGAGAAAAGGAGTTGAAGGAATTTTTATATGAATAAGTTTGTTAAAATAGCATTAATAATATTAGGAATAGTTGTTTTGATAGGTGGTTTTATTTATTATAAAATGTTTTATTTGGGTACTAGTGATTATTCTAGTATAGTTATAGAGAAAACAACTTTAGGTAATAATGAGTTAGTTATAACTGGTGACTTTAGTGATAGTAGTCGTGCTTATAAAGATTTTTCATATACTTTGGTTGGAAAGGAATTATATGTTACAGTTAATAGTGTTTTAGTATCTAATAAATATAAAAGTGGTAATTTTAAAATTACTATACCTCTTGGTAGTAGTAGTGTTGATAATATACATTTAACTGATAATAAAAGTACTAAAGTTATTTATAAGAAATAGGTGTTTCGTAAGAGATGCCTTTTTATTTATGTTTTAGTTTCTTGACAAATCTAATGAAAAATGTTAAAATTTCATTAGGTTTGTCAAGGAGGACTACTTATGGAAAGAATAACAATAAAAGAATTTAAAGATCAAAGTAATATAGAAATTATTGAATCTATTATGAAAATAAACAATGGATATGTTACTTCAAAACAACTATCTAATCTCGGGATTCATAGAATGTATCTTAATATTATGAGGGAAAAAGGTATGGTGGAAAAAGTTGGAAGTGGAATTTATATTGACTCTAGTAAAATAGAGGATAATTATTTTGTTTTTGGTCTAGAACTTCCAAATATAGTTTACTCACATATGACAGCGCTTTATTTTCATGGGCTTTCTATTAAAGCACCAAATGATAAATACGATATAACAGTTCCTAATAATTATTTTAATTATAAAATTAGAAATCATAATGTTTTTTATGTTGATAGAGATTCTTATAAAATTGGTCTTACTGAAGTAGAAACTCCTATGGGTAATAAAGTAAAAGTATATGATATAGAAAGGTGTATATGTGATATTATTAGATCTAAAAATAGAATGGATTTAGAACATGTTAAATTTAGTATTAAAGAATATATTAAAAGAAAAGATAAAGACCTTATTAAATTATCTAAATATGCTGATAGTATGGGTATAAAAAATGAAGTGATGAGTTTTTTGGAGATGTTTTATGAATAGTATGCAACTTAAAGATAAAATAAAGAATATTGCTAAAGAAAAAAATGTAGATTTTAATACTTTACTTAGACTTTATATGTATGATAGATTTTTAGAAAGACTTTCTAAAAGTAAATATAGGGATAATTTTATTTTAAAGGGTGGATTTTATTTAAGTACTTTATTTGGAATAGAAAATAGAGCAACTATGGATATTGATACTGCATTTAGAAATGCTAACTTTAATGAAAAAAATATTATAAAAATGATGAAAGAAATTATTTCAATTAAAATTGATGATGGTGCAAAATTAAATTATGTAGGAATAGCAACAATAAGAGATGAGGATGAATATGGTGGGTTTAGAGTAACTATAGAAGTTAAATATGAAAATATAAGACAATCATTTCATATTGATATAGCTTCTGGGGACCCAATAACACCACGTGAAATAAAGTATAAATACGCACCAATATTAAGTAATTATCATATAAATTTATATGCATATAATATTGAAACCGTTTTAGCAGAAAAGATAGAAACAATATTAAGTAGACTTGAACTAAATGGAAGAACTAGGGATTATTATGATATTTATTTAATTTATACAAAGGAGTGGAAAAATCTTAATCTTAATCATTTTAAAAAATCAATTGAAAAAACATTTTTTAAGAGAAATTATATGGGTAATCCTAATGAAACTTTAGATATTATTAGAAATAGTGATGTGTTAAGAGAAAGGTGGGATAAATATCAAAGAACTTATTCTTATGCAAAAGATATTAAATTCGATAACATACTTGAGTGTTTAGAGATAATGATTAAACAAATTTAATAGTAAGTTTTAGTTTAAGTTACAACGCTTAATATAAGAGTTATGTTTTTGTCTTCTGAATGTAAACTAGCAATTTAGAATAAACTATAGTATAATGTATTTGAGGAGTTGAAAGAATGAAAAAAGTTATCAAAGAAAATAAAGTTTTATTTGTACTTGCATTGATAGTAATAATATCATTGATACTTATGGGTGTAGGATTGATTAAATACTTTTATAGTACTAATGGAGATAAGTATGGTGATAGATTAACTGGAATAGAAAAACATAAATTAAAAAGTTCTTTAGCAAATGACATTAAAGCTTTATATGAAGGTGGGGTTCTAAATGTTAGTATAGATACTAAAGGTAAGATTGTCTATGTTATAATGGATGTTAGTGATGGAGTTAGTAAGGTTGATGCACAAAGTTATGCTGTTAAGGCATTAGATGTATTTAGTGATGATGAAAAATCTTTTTATGATATTCAATTCTTAATTACATGTAAAAATGCTAGTGAAGAAACTACTATTTATCCAATGGAAGGATATAAAAACTCTAGTAATACTCAGATAGTTTGGACAAATAATTAGGTGATATAATGAAAAAGAAAAATAGAAAGATATTAATAATAAGTGGACTTATTCTTCTTTTATTTATTATTGTTGTTGGTATATTAATTTATGTTAATAATAATAAAAATAATTTTTCATTTAGTGAAAAGAGTTGGATAAATCAAAATGCTAATAATGTTATAGATATAAGTATGGAAGGTAATTTGCCAATATTTAGTAATAATGGTGAAGGTGTATTCTATGATTATATTAAGAATTTAGAATCTAGTACTGGGTTAACTTTTAATGTAACTGTTAATAGTGAAGGTAATTATAATTTTAAAAATAAGAACGAGTTAAGTCCTAGTGATTTAGTATTTTATACAGATCATTATGTTTTGATTAGTACTAATTCTAATATAGTTAAGAATTTTAGTGAAATTAGAAATCAAAATATAGGTGTTGTAAAAAATGATTTAAATTATATTAGTAATTATTTGAGTGATTATGGTTTAAATTATAAAGAATATGAAACTTTTGATAATATTAAAAATGATATGGATAATTCTATTATTTATGCTATTATACCTATGGAAAAATATATGAATGAAATAGTTAATAATAAATACCATATAGTTAAACATATTGAAGGATTACATTCTCATTATGTTTTGAGTATGAAAGATGCTAATACGATGTTGGCTAATGTATTTACTAAATATTTTAATACTTGGGAAGATAGTTTAAATACTAGTAGAAATAAAAATCTATTGAAACTTTATTATGATGCTTATAGTATAAGTGATTTAGAGAAAGAAAGTATTATAGGTGATGATTTATTAGTAGGATACATATCTAATTTACCTTTTGAAGGCAAAATAAATAATAAGTTTAGTGGTATTACTAATGAGTATTTAAGATTATTTGCGGATATGACTGGAGCTAGTTATAAGTATATAGAGTATTCTAATATTGATAAATTAAATAATGCTTTAAGTGCTAAAAAAGTAGATTTTGTACTTAATTATTATAATGTAAGTAATAATAATTATACTAATAGTGTAAGTTTAGGAAATATTAATTATGTTGTTGTTACACATAAAGATAATTATATACCTGTTGATAGTATAAAAAGTGTTATCGATGATAATGTTAAAATGGTAAATAATACTAGCTTATATAGTTATATTAAGAATATGAATGTTAATATTGATACTTTTGATAATTATAAGTCTTTGTTAAAAAATATTAATAAAAATGATGTTTTAATATTAGAGAAAAGTGTATTTGATTATTATAAAAATGATGAATTAAAGAATTATGTTGTTAAGTATATAGGTGAAACTGATGTACAAAGTGATTTCTTATTAAATAGTGATAATACTATATTAAATAATTTATTTAATTTTTATATTAGTACTTTGGGAAATAATTATGTTAATAATATGGCTATTAGTCATTCTATAGATGAAGCTAATACTAATGTTGTAATTAAATTTATTTTAAGTAATATTACTTATTTAATTGTTATAATAGTGGCAATAGTATTCTTTATGTTAAAGTTTAATAAGAAAATTAGAGTTACTAAAAAGATTAGAAAAGAAGATAAGATGATGTATTTGGATGTAATGACTAATTTAAAAAATAGAAATTATTTGAATGATAATTTGAATTATTGGGAAAGTAATAAAGTTTATCCACAAGCTGTAGTAGTTGTTGATTTAAATAGTATTAGTGTTATTAATGATACTAAAGGTCATGAAGAAGGGGATAGACAAATTAAAAGTGCAGCAAATATATTAATTAGAACACAAAGAGAGAATAGTGAAATAATAAGAACAGATGGTAATGAATTTTTAATTTATTTAGTAGGTTATGAAGATAAGCAAGTTGTTACTTATGTTAATAAACTTATTAAAGAGTTTAAGAATTTACCTTATGAGTATGGGGCAAGTGTAGGTTATTATATGATAAATAGTGAAAGTACTACAATTGATGATGCTATAAATGAAGCATTAATCATGATGAGAAAAAATAAAGGAAATTAGTTATGTGGAAAAAGGTTAAAGATTTTGTTATAAATATTTATAATATTATGAATGAACCTGAAATGCTTACACTTCCTAGTACCCTTGCTTATTACTTTGTTCTTGCGATAGTACCTATTATTTCGTTCTTACTTTTAATTGCAACTTCATTTAATTTATCTACAACGTTTATTACTCAATTTATTGAAGAAAATTTTAGTAAAGAAGTAATGACTGCGATTACACCTATGATAACAGGTTATAATTTTAATTTTGGTTTTGTTTTCTATTTGTTAATGGCTTTCTTCATAGTAAGTAATGGTAGTGATTCAATTATAATAGCATCTAATATGGTGTTTAATATAGAAAATAAGAATTATTTTAAGAGAAGGATTAAGGCCTGTGTTATGACCGTTTTGTTATTCGTTTTATTTACTTTTATGTTAATAGTACCTATCTTTGGTGAACAGATATTAAATTTAGCTACGATGGTAGGTTTTAATAATAGAATAATTGATGCATTAAAGATGTTATATCCAGTACTTAATTTACCTATTACAATAATAATTATGTATTTTTCAATAAAACTAATTTATGTAATAGCACCTGATGAAAAAATTAAAAGTAAGTATGTTACTAAAGGCGCTATATTTACAACTAGTGTTTGGGTAATAGCAACTTTAATATATTCTTATTATATTAAAAATATAGCAACTTATAATTTATATTATGCTGGATTAAGTAATATAGTAATATTGATGGTTTGGTTTTATATTTTGGCTTTTGTGTTTGTTATGGGGTTAACTTTTAATTATCAAAACATTAATGAAAATATTGAAAAAACTAATAATATAAAATTAAAAGAGTTAGAAGAAAAAGTTAGAGAAAGTAGAAACAAATAGTTTTTACTTTTTTTTCTATTTAAAATGTGTTATATTTATAATGGAGAAGGGAATAGAAATAATGAAGAATTTATATGTTTATTCTGAAAAATTGGCTAAGAAAAATAAGGTTTTTATGTCTTTACCTAAGTATTTTTTTACATATTTAATTACTTTAATTATTTCTACTATAGTATTTCTTTTGTTTAAAAAAGTTATAAATATAGTTAATTTAAATAGTAATCTTTTTAGATGTATTGAAGGATTTGTTTTATTTGTAATTATTGTATTTGATTTTCTATATGTATTATTTCCAAGTTCATTAAAATTTCATTCTAGATTAAAGGCTTATTATGTGGATAAAGATGATATATATTTAATTTCTATAAGTGATTTAGTACTTATTATGTTTGAAACCACTTTGTTTTTACCTAGAGTTCATAAAAATGATAAAGATAATAATTTGTTTAAAAAGATAAAATATTATATAGTTGGTATATTAACATCATTTTTAATATTTAGTAAAATAAGAAAGAACATAAATAAAATGCAGGATAAAGAAGCAATTATGAAATTTGTAAAAGATCCTATTTTTTATAAGAGAAGTGCTAATGTATATAAGGTTATTGATGTTAATAGGGTGTCTAAATTAAAAAATAAGACAAGTATTAGAGTTAAATTAAAGAAATTAGATGATAATAAAGTATTTAATGATAATACTTTGGTTATATATAATGTTTATAATAATTATGATAATTTAATAAATAGTTTTAAAAATAAAGTAAAATAAACAATAAATTGTTAAAATTATTTGTTTATTTTTTTATTATGTGGTATTATTTAAAGTAGATAATAGGGAGTGTTAATATGGCTAAAAGAGAATTAGATGAAAAAACACAAATAATTGAAGAAGAAGGATTATATTTGGAAGAACCTGATAATAGTAAAAAGAAAAGGTTAATACTAATAATTATTATGTTAGTAATTTTATTGATTGTTTTGGTAAGTTATGGAACTTATTCATGGTTGGATTGGTATCATAAAAGAATGATGATTAATATTGATATTAATCATGATGGAATATGTGATGTTAACTGTGATACCAATAAAGATGGAAAACCAGATTATAATGTAAGTCTAAAGAACTTTAAAAAGAGAAAGACACCTTTTTTTAATATAGATAAAGATGGAGATGGAAAACCTGATTTTAATCTTATTGATCAAGATACTAATGGAGATGGCA
This sequence comes from uncultured Bacilli bacterium, assembly GCA_934101625.1. GTDB lineage: Bacteria > Bacillota_I > Bacilli_A > RF39 > UBA660 > CAKOLN01. The sequence goes on from CAKORV010000001.1 coordinate 28,655, forward strand.
AGTGTGACTTAAATTGTGATATAGATAATGATGGTTGGCCTGAGACTAATTTAGACTTAGATGGTGATGGAAAATGCGATTTAAATTGTGATACTAATGGTGATGGTAAGTGCGATTTAAATTGTGATACTGATAATGATCAAAAGTGTAATTATAATTGTGATACTAATGGTGATGGAAAATGCGATTTAAATTGTGATACTAATGGAGATGGTAAGTGCGATTTAAATTGTGACACTAATGGAGATGGCAAGTGCGATTTAAATTGTGACACTAATGGTGATGGCAAGTGCGATTTAAATTGTGATACTAATGGAGACGGAAAATGTGATTTAAACTGTGACACTAATGGAGATGGCAAGTGCGATTTAAATTGTGATACTAATGGAGATGGAAAATGCGATTTGAATTGTGATACTAATGGAGATGGAAAATGCGATTTAAATTGTGATACTAACGGAGACGGAAAGTGTGACTTAAATTGCGATACTAACGGAGATGGCAAATGCGATTTGAATTGTGATACTAACGGAGATGGCAAGTGCGATTTAAACTGTGATACCAATGGTGATGGAAAATGCGATTTGAATTGCGATACTAATGGAGATGGAAAATGCGATTTAAATTGCGATACTAATGGAGATGGAAAATGCGATTTAAATTGTGATACTAACGGAGATGGCAAGTGTGATTTAAATTGCGATACTAACGGAGACGGAAAGTGTGATTTAAACTGTGATACCAATGGTGATGGCAAGTGCGATTTAAATTGTGATACTAACGGAGATGGCAAGTGCGATTTAAACTGTGATACTAATGGAGACGGAAAGTGTGACTTAAATTGCGATACTAACGGAGACGGAAAGTGTGATTTAAACTGTGATACTGATGGAGATGGTAAATGCGATAAAGAATGTGATACTGATGGTGATGGCAAATGTGATGTAAATTGTTCAAGTGCAGATATAGATGATAAGGGAGAATATAGTATAACATTCTTAGATAAAAATAGTATGAATTATACTTCTATTAAACCAGGTTGGAGAGCATCTAAAACATTTACTGTAACTAATGATACTAATGCTACATTAAAATATGATATTTATTGGGATGAACTAATTAATGAATTTACTGAAACTAATAATTTATATTTTGGATTAATAAGAGATAGTAAAACAGTTATAGATATTTCGTCTAGTAGAGTTCCTTATCCAAATGGAAATAATAGAAGAGTACTTATGTTAAGTAATGTAGTTTTAAATCCAAAAGAAACACATACATATGAAATAACTTTATTATTTAAAGAGACTAATCAAAATCAAGATGTTGATAGAGGTAAAACATTTAGTGGTAAATTACAAATAGTTAATAAAGGAATGTAAGGGTGATATAATGGCTAGTAATAAATTAAGTAAAGAAGAATTAAAAATCGTTGATGAAGATGGTTTATATTTTGAACAACATAATGAAAAAAACAAAAAACAAAAGGTGTTGACCTATATAGTATTTATATTATTTATGATAGTTGTTGGAATAACTACATTTATAGTTGTTAATTATTTCTTATCTAAAAGACAAACTTTGAATATTGATTTAGATGGAGATGGATGGGCAGATTTAAATATAGATACTGATGGAGATGGTATTTGCAATGTAAATTGTGATACTAATAATGATAATAAACCTGATTATAATATAAGTTATAAAGGACTTAATTATGCGTATTTTAATTTAGATACTAATGGTGATAAAATTGCTGATAAAAATTTAATTAATTTGGATACTAATAATGATGGAAAGTGTGATTTGAATTGTGATTTAGATAAAGATGGATTTCCTGAAATTAATTTAGATTTTGATGGTAATGGTAAAGCAGATTTAAATATTGATTTAGATGGTGATGGAAAATGTGACATTAATTGTGATGTTATTGGAATTAAAGAGCCTAATTTAAATGTAGATATTGATGGTGATAATAAGCCCGATGTTAATATTGATATTGATGGAGATAATAAACCTGATGTTAATATTGCTTATGGAAATGACTATAAAAAGGCAGTATTTAATATAGATAAAGATGGAGATGGAAAAGAAGATTTTAATTTAATTAATCAAAAGCCTAAAAAAGCAACTGCTACTTGTGGTATAAATTGTGATAAAGATGGAGATAATATTCCTGATATTAATATTGATATGGATGGAGATGGAAGCCCAGATTTAAATTTAGCAACAATAGAAGATGGGATGGCATACTTAAATATTGATTTAGATGATGATGGAATTGCTGATATGAATGTTGATACAGATGGTGATTTGATGCCAAATATTAATGTTGATGTTGATGGAGATGGAAAGGCAGATACTAATTTAGATGTTAATAAAGATGGAAAAGCAGATGTTAATGTAGATACTGATGGAGATTGGAAAGCAGATTTTAATTTATTAAATCAAGATACTAATAGTGATGGTAAATGTGATTTAAATTGTGATAAAAATAAAGATAATTGGCCAGATTATAATATTGATTTAAATGGTGATGGTATTCCTAATATGAATATTTCACTTGTTAGTGAAAATAGTGGAGATGCAAATAGGTCTGCTAATAATGATGGTAAGATTGATACTAATGTAATTAATGAATATGTTTTATATGGAAGAGATGTTGTTAAAAATGTTGAAATATCTAATGGAGAAAGTAAACATTATGCATTATCATTAGTTGATAGTGGTAACAAATTAGATGTTAATAAATTAATTCCTGGCTGGAAGGATAGTAAAGCATTTACTATTAAAAATACATCTAATGAAGTTAGAACATATGAAGTTGGATTTACTGATATTATAAATGATTTTTCTTGGGAAAATAGATTATATTTTGGAGTTAAATTAAATGGACAAATTGTAATAGATCCAAATTTAGGAAGAGTTGGATATGCTGTAAATAATGGAGAAACATTTATGAAGAATATGACTATTAATCCAGGTGAAACTCATTCTTATCAAATTGATTATGAATTTAAAAATACTGGTTCTATAAATGATAGTAATAAATTATTTTATGCTAGACTTGATGTAGTTGTATTAAAGTAAAACAGAAAGAAATTTCTGTTTTTTTTGTCAAATTATGTCTATAAATTAAGTCGTGTTTTGTTTTATTTTGTAAAATGTGAAATTTTTGAGAAAAATATTATTAAAATCTCTTGATTTATGTTAAAAAACTTGGTATTATTTTTATTGTAAAGGAGGTAAAGAACTATGGGAGAAAACAAAGGTCAAACTATTTTCTTATCAGTAATTGGTATTGCTACATTATTAGTTGCAATAATCGGAGCTACATTCGCTTATTTCACTAGTACTGCTGGTACTGGAACTGGTAATGTTGATTTAACTGCTAAGACAGTTGCAGGATTTACTGCTACTGCTGGAAGTATAACTAGTGATGAAACTATTTTACCTGGTTGGAGTAAATCTGCTGATATTTCAGTTGCTACAACTGATAAAACAGATGTACCTTATGACTATAGTTGTGTTCTTAGTGTAGATGCTACTACAACTTTAACTGATATGTATGTTAGTGTTGCTGCTGCTGCAGCTGATGCTGCTCCTGCTGGAGATATCAAAGCTGGTACAAATACTGAATTACAAGCTGGTAAAGAAGTTGAATTATTAGCTGGTACTGTTGGTAATACTACTGGTGCTGAAACTAAAGCTGCAACATACACTATTAAGTTCAAAGAAACTGGTGCTGCTCAAACTAACCAAGGTGCTAAGTTTAAAGCAACTGTAACTTGTAAATCTACATTATCTGGTGGTACTAATGGTGTATTCTATACTAATGATGCTAAAACTGGTACAACAACTAAACCAGATGCTCAATGGTAATAGTTTAGATTAACATAGTTAATTTACTATAGAAGTAATAGTATTGAAAATATAAACTCTGATTTATGATTAATTGAATTAGAGTTTTTATTTTGCATTTTTATATTGTGTTTTTTTGAAATAAATGGTATTATTTTAATAGATAAAGATAAGGGATAAGATATGAAAGAGAAAAAGAATAAAAATATTAAGATGTATGTTTATGCTATGATTACAATTTTATCATTTATTTTGGTTACTATTGGTGCTACTGTTGCTGTTCATTATTTTGTTAATGGTAATGAAGATGCTTTACCAATTACTGTAAAAACTGCTTATGTTTCTATTAATTTTGAAGCTAAGAATGAAGTAAAGGATGATAGTATTTTACCTGGATGGAGTGATGAACTTAATTTTACTGTTAGTAATATTTCTAAAGATGCAAATTCTGTTGCTAAATATAGATTAATATGGGATATTGAAAAGAATGAATTAACTGGAGAAGATTTTGTTTATACTATAAAGTGTGATAGTTTTTTAGGCGATAAACAGATTGAAGAAAGTGATGTTAATAAAACTATTAATATTAGTAGTCCTAGAAAGGTACCTGGTGTTAGTGATTCTTTAGGAGAAGGAATTATGGATACTGGAGTTAGACATGAATGTACTTTAAAGATTTATTTTAGGGAGAATGGTTTGAATCAAGATGAATATCAAGGTAAATCTTTTAGTGGTAAAGTTTATATTAAAGGAGATAATGAGTAGATAAGAGGTGTTTTATGTACGATAAGAGACATAATTTAACAATAAGTTTATTGAGTATAGGTATAGTTTTGGTTTCGGCTGTAGGACTTACTTTTGCTTATTTTTCAGCTAATGCTGAGACTGCTAGTGCTGTTAGTAATTTGACCTCAGGAAAGGTTGGTAAAGTTGTTTTTGATGGTGGTGCTAATTTTACTACTTCTACTGATATTCAACCACCTTGGTCAGAGAGTAAAACGTTTACTATTACAGTAGCGCCTTCTACAGTTAAACAAACTGTATATGTATGGCTTGATTATATTAATACAATTCCTGATTTGAAATGTAATGTTAAAGAAAATGATGGAACAGCTAATAGTGTTAGTTTAACAACTACTGGTTCTAGTAAAGAAGATGTTGGTGAAACTACTACAGTAAAAGTTGTTGAAAAAACTTTTGAACCTAGTGAAACGACACAAACGGCAACATTTATTTTAACAATGTCATTACCTGAAACTGGTGTTGATCAAATATCTAGTGTTAATCAAACATTCAATGGAACTTTATATGGAAATTTGGGAAGTCAAGATAAGATTATTTATTATAATCATCAAAATCCTAATGGAGTAGCTACTCCACCAAATGCTGAGTAATCTAATGATTACTTTTTTAGTGAACAAATTTTAGAATTTTATGCAAATTGTTCAGTATAGTGAACAATTTTTGCAATTTAGAACAAATTGTTTAGTAGAGTTATTTTATGGACTGATTGAATAATAGTAAATTATTTGGTATAATGTATTTGTAGGTGTTTTAAAAGAATGAAAAAGATTAATAAAAAGGAAAAATTTAACATTAAAGAATATTTTAATAGAATGATTAAATTATTTAGAAAATATTTTAGTACTAATATTTTGTTTTTAACTTATGTTATTACTTCTATTGTTATCGGGTTTCTTTTAAGATTGTTAACTTTAGGTACAGTTAGTGATTTTAGAGCACTTGTGTGTGATTTTATTATGGTTATAGTGCTTGGTTCGTTTGGTTATTTAATTAAACCTAAACACCAATTTAAATATTTCTTTGTATTGAGTATTATATATACTACTGCTTGTGTTATTAATCATATTTATTATACATTTTATATGAGTTTTGCTAGTGTTAGTTTACTAAGTACTTTAACATTTTTAGGAGCTGTAAGTGATTCTGTAACAACTAAATTAAAGTTAGTATATTTCATTTATATCCTAGCGCCTATTATAATGTTGATAGTTAATAAGTTATTAACAAAGAAAAATTATTATTATGAAGTTGGTAAAGATGAAAAAGGTAAGTTTATGTTTAGATGTACTTCTTTATGTGGAGTAGTTCTAGCAGTTCTTATTACATTAACTATGAAAGCTAGTGATGGAAGTAGATTAGTTAAACTATGGAATAGAGATTATGTTGTTAAGAGATTTGGATTATATACTTATACAGTTAGTGATATAGTACAAAGTATACAACCTGCGATAAGTCCTATGTTTGGATATGATAAGTCTGCGAAAGTGTTTAGAGATTTTTATAGTGATAAGAGTAAGGAAACTAAAGAAGCAAATAAGTATACTAATATATTTGAAGGGAAAAATGTTATATTTATTCATATGGAAAGTATGCAGAATTTCTTAATAGATTTGAAAGTTAATGATATAGAGATTACTACTAATTTAAATAAGATAAGTAAAGAAGGTATGTATTTTACTAAGTTTTATCCACAGATTAGTGTTGGTACTAGTAGTGATTCAGAGTTTACTTTAAGTACTGGAATACTTCCTAGTAATAGTGGTACTGTGTTTGTAAATTATTACAATAGAAAGTATGAAACTATACAAAATTTATTTAATAATAAAGGCTATTATACATTTAGTATGCATGCTAATAAGGGAGATTATTGGAATAGAAGAACTATGTATAAGACCTTGGGTTATCAAGATTTTTATGATAAAGAATATTATGATGTACCTGATGAAAAATCAGATATGAATTGGGTTGGTTTAGGTTTAAGTGATAAGAGTTTCTTAAATCAAGTAATACCTATTTTATCTAATATTAAAAGTGAGCATAAAAATTATATGGGTACTATTATTACTTTAAGTAATCATACTCCTTTTGATGATGTTACTAAGTATGGAGATTTAGATTTTAGTATAACTTATGATAGAAATACTGGAGAAACTGATTATAATGGTAAACCTATTTATGAAGAAGTTACTGTACCTTATTTAGAGAATACTGAGATGGGTAATTATTTAAAGAGTGCACATTATGCTGATGAGGCTTTAGGAGAGTTTTTTGAAAATATAATTAATAATAATTTAGATGAAGATACAGTATTTATATTATATGGAGACCATGAGAGTAAGCTTGGTAAGAAGAATTTGAATCTTTTATATAATTATGATTTAGATACAGAAGATATTAAGAGTGAAGATGATCCTACATATATAAGTTTAGATAATTATCAATATGATTTATTAAGAAATACACCATTAATAATTTGGACTAGTGATGGAGAGTTAAAAGATAAAATTGAAGATGTTATGGGAATGTGGGATGTTTTACCTACTGTAAGTAATATGTTTAATTTAGATTATACTTATGCACTTGGAAATGATATATTTAGTAATAAAGAAAAAATAGTAGTATTTCCTAATGGTAATGTTCTTACTAATAAAGTGTATTATAATAATTTAAAGGATGAGTATATATCTATTAATAGTGAACCTATTGATATTGATTATATAGATAGAATTAAAGAATATGCTGATGAAAGACTAGAAGTTAGTAAAGGAATTATAGTATATGATTTAATTAAGAATGAAAGGGATAATTTGAAAAAGGTGATTAAAGATGAGAAAGATAAATAAGAATAAAGTATTCTATTTTGTGATAAGTTTATTGTTAATAGCGTGTATTAGTATTACTGGTATTAAGGCATATAAAGAGTTTTTTGGTAAAAATGATAATGAACCAACTGAGCCTAAGAAATTGGATTCTATAGATATGTATGGTTATTCATTAGATGAGTATGATTCAGAATTATATAAAACTTATTTTAATGAACTTAAGGATGTTTTAAATAAAGATGATATTAATTATGAGGATTATGCTAAAGTAGAAACTAAGTTATTTATTACTGATTTATATACTTTGAGTACTAAGATTAGTAGTAGTGATATTGGTGGGTTAGAGTTTGTTTATCCAGATTTTGTTAGTAATTTTAAAATGAATGCTGGTGATACAATGTATAATCATGTAAAAAATAATTTGGATGGTACTAGAGAGCAAAAATTACCTACAGTTAGTAATGTTATAGTTAGTTCAGTTACTCCAATTACTTATACTTATGGAGAAAAAGATTTTGAAGCTTATAGAACTGTAGCTAATTGGGAATATGAAGAAGATTTAGGATATGAAAATAGTGGAGAATTTACATTAGTAAAACATGATAATAAATTATATGTAGTTGAAAAGACAGGGGAGTAATATGGAAGAAGTTTATAAGTATTTACTTAATGATGCAGGTATTAGACATAGAGATACTTTGTGTATAGGTGTAAGCGGAGGGCCAGATTCAATGGCTCTTTTGGACCTAATGATTAAATTGAAAAGTGAATTAGATTTAGTATTAGTAGTAGCGCATGTTAATCATAATATTAGAGAAGAAAGTAAAGAAGAAGAAGCTTATTTGAGAGAGTTTTGTAATAATATGGGACTTCATTTTGAATGTTTTAAGATAGAACATTATGGGGATGATAATTTTCATAATGAGGCTAGAACTATTAGATATAATTTCTTTGATAAAGTATGTAAAGATTATAATGCTAAATTTCTTTTAACAGCGCATCATGGAGATGATTTAGTTGAAACTATTCTTATGAGAATAGTAAGAGGTTCTTCATTAAAAGGTTATAGTGGGTTTAGTAAAGTTATTGTTAAAGATGATTATACTATTTTGAGGCCTTTAATTACAGTTACTAAAGATGATTTAACTAATTATTGTAATGAAAATAATATTAAATATTTTATTGATAAGTCTAATTTAAAAGATGTTTATACTAGAAATAGATATAGAAAGTATGTGTTACCTTTCTTAAAAGAAGAAGATAAGATGGTACATGAGAAATTTCTTAAGTTTAGTGAGACTTTACTTGAGTATAATAATTATATAGAGAGAGAAGTAAGTCAAGTTATTAATAAAGTATTTAAAAATGGTGTTTTAGATATTAGTAAGTTTAAAGAATTAGATCATTTATTACAATCTAAAATAATTTCTAATATTTTAGAGAAAATATATGGAGATGATTTACTTATTATTACTAATACACATGTTAATTTAATATTTGATTTGATTAATAGTTATAAACCTAATAGTGTTGTTCATTTACCAAATAATGTAAAGGCAATAAAGAGTTATAATGAACTTAGTTTTGCTTTTATGGAAGAGGTAGATGATAAGTATGAAATTGAATTAGATAGTGTTGCTAATTTACCTAATGGGATGATTATTGAGAAAGTTAGTGATACAGATGATACTAGTAATTATGTTACTAGGTTAAGTAGTAAAGATGTAAGTTTACCTTTATATGTTAGAACTAGAAGAAATGGTGACAAGATGAGTGTTAAAGGTATGGAAGGACATAAAAAAGTTAATGATATATTTATTGATAATAAGATTGTTAGTAAAGACAGAAATGTTTGGCCAGTACTTGTAGATGCTGAAGAAAGGGTAATTTGGGTGCCTGGATTAAAAAAAAGTAAATTTGATAAGGAAATTCACGAAGAATATGATATAATACTTAAGTATAGTTAATGAAAGGAGAAAATTTATGAAAAGAAAAGGAAATACAATGAAGAATTTTATACCTTATTTATTACTTTTTATGGTTATTTTAGTTACTTATTATGTTTTTGGTTTAAATAATGTTAAGATTAATACATTAAGTTATAATGAATTTTTAACTAATTTAGAACAAGAAAAAGTTGATAAGTTGGAAGTAACTCCTAAGAGTAGAGATAGTGTATATGTTTTAACTGGTAAGTTAGAAGGATATAAAGATAATGAGAGTTTTACTTTAACTGTACCTTTAACTGATAGTGTTATTCAAAAGATTTTAGATGAGAGTAATACTCAACAATTAGATGTGGTTATTAATAAAGATCCAGGTAGTATTAGTTGGTTAAGTATTATTTTAGAATTTATTCCAATTATAGTTATTGGAGGACTTACTATTTATATGATTAGAATGATGGTAGGTAATGGTAAGGGTGGCACTATGGATTTTGGTAGAAGTAGAGCTAAACTTAATCAAGATGGTGGTAAAGTAACATTTAAAGATGTTGCTGGACTTAATGAGGAAAAAGAAGAAGTTAAGGAATTAATTGATTTCTTGAAGAATCCTAAAAAGTTCCAAAAATTGGGAGCTAGAATTCCTAAGGGTGTACTTTTAGTAGGGCCTCCAGGTACAGGTAAAACATTACTTGCTAAAGCAGTGGCTGGTGAAGCAAAGGTTCCATTTTATTATATAAGTGGTTCTGATTTTGTTGAATTGTTTGTTGGTGTTGGTGCAAGTCGTGTTAGAGATATGTTTAAACAAGCTAAACAAACTGCTCCATGTTTGATATTTATTGATGAAATTGATGCAGTAGGTAGACAAAGAGGAACAGGTCTTGGTGGTGGACACGATGAAAGAGAACAAACTTTAAACCAATTATTAACTGAAATGGATGGATTTGGTGCTAATGAAGGAATTATTATTATCGCTGCTACTAATAGACCAGATGTACTTGATCCTGCATTATTAAGACCAGGTAGATTTGATAGACAAGTTACAGTTAATTTGCCAGATGTTAGAGAAAGAGAAGCTATTTTAAATGTTCATGCTAAGGGTAAGGTTTTAGAAGATTCAGTTAAATTGAAGGCTATTGCTGAAAGAACACCAGGTTATAGTGGAGCTGATTTAGAGAATTTACTTAATGAAGCAGCTTTACTTGCAGTTAGAAGAAATAAAAATGCTATTGGTATGGATGAAATAGATGAAGCTAGTGATAGAGTACTTATGGGACCAGCAAAAGTTAGTAGAAAAGTTACTGATTATGAAAAAAATATAGTTGCTTTCCATGAAAGTGGTCACGCAGTTTTAGGTATAGAACTTCCTAATGGAGAAGAAGTACATAAAATCACTATTATTCCTAGAGGTATGGCTGGTGGTTATACTCAAATGCTTCCTAAAGAAGAAAGAACATTGGTAGCTACTAAGGATGAACTATTACAAAGAATAACTAGTTATCTTGGTGGTAGAGTTAGTGAGGAATTATTCTGTGGAGAGATAAGTACTGGTGCTAGTGATGACTTTAAGAGAGCTACTCAAATTGCTAGAAGTATGGTTACTGAATATGGTATGAGTGATTTAGGTCCTGTTCAGTTTGAACATAAGAGTGGAGAAGTTTTCTTAGGTAGAGATTATACAAATAGTTCTAAAAATTATTCTGATACAGTTGCTTTAGAAATAGATAAGGAAATTAGAAAGATTATAGATGAATGCTATAAGAATGCTAAGGAAATTCTTAAGAAAAATGAAGGATTAGTGAGAATGCTTGCTGAAACTTTATATGAAAAGGAAACTATTACTAAAGAGGAAATAGAAGAAGTTGTAAAAGAGTATAATAAAAGTAAAAAAACTAAAACAACAAAAAAAGAAAAAATCGAAGAGTAATCTTTGATTTTTTTCTATATATGATATTCCTTTGAAAAAATCCGAATATATTTGTGAAAACCTAGACAAATAAGGCTTTTAATGCTCTAATCTGTATAGAAGATGGTATTGTGTAAAATGAAGGATAGTAATGATAAAAATAATGTGAATATATGAGTATATTTTTGTAAAAACATATCAAAAAAATGTTTGATTTTTACATTGACATAAATATACCAAATTGATATAATAAATTCTATGGGACAGGATGTTCTGGGTGTCTACCGCTAACCGGGGGCTTTGGCCGAAGGAAGGATGGTGATCATATGAAGAAGAGAAATTTTATAATTAAAATTTTGAATCGGATATGGTTCATTTTAATGACAATGGTTTTTATAATTATTGCCATAAAAATAGACACTATCGTAAGATAATGTCACACTAAAACTAAAAATTTTGGTAGACATTCAGAATCGAATGTTCCATTTTATTATATGAAGATTTCTCTTCTAAATACATAATATCATTTTTTATTGATTTTTTCAATACAAAAAAATGTTTGTTTTTATATTGACTTATATATGTTAGATTGATATAATAATTCCTATGGAACAGGATGTTCTGGGTGTCTACCGCTAACCGGGGGCTTTGGCCGAAGGAAGGTGGTGATCATATGAAGAAGAGAAATTTTATAATTAAAATTTTGAATCGGATATGGTTCATTTTAATGACAATAGTTTTTATAATTATTGTCATAAAAATAGACACTATCGTAAGATAATGTCAAACTAATCAAAAAATTGGTAGACATTCAGAATTGAATGTTCCATTTTTATTATATGAAGATTTCTCTTCTACATACATTATACTAAAAATTAGGTTAATATTCAATGATTTTGTAAATACATTTTTGAAATTATAAAAATATGTCTTTTTGACTTTTAACTTAGTTTAATTTGTGTTAAAATTATTACATAGCGAGGTAGTATTATGGGAAAGGTTATATCACTAGTTAATCAAAAAGGTGGGGTAGGCAAAACAACAACAAGTATTAACTTAAGTAGTGCATTAGGACACTTAGGTAAAAAAGTATTACTCATAGATTTAGACCCTCAAAGCAACAGTACTACTGGCTTAGGGCTTAATAAAGCAAATATTAGTAAAAGTATTTATGATGTAATTACTCATAGTTGTGATATTAAAGAAGCAATTATTAAAACAAAGTTTAAGAATCTTAGTATTATTCCTTCAATGATTTATTTGAGTGGGGCTGAGATTGAATTAATACAAATGGCTAGTAAAGAAAGTGATTTTATTATTGGAGATCAATTAAAATTACAAATAGACAAAATTAGAGATAGATATGATTTTATTTTAATTGATTGTCCACCTGCGTTAGGTGTACTTACTACAAATGCTTTAGCGGCTAGTGATAGTGTATTAATTCCAGTTCAGTGTGAGTATTATTCACTTGAAGGAGTTACACAATTATTGAATACTATTTTACTTACTCAAAACAAGATTAATCCTAAACTTGATATAGAAGGTGTTTTATTAACAATGCTTGATGGAAGAACTTTAGTTGGATTAGAAGTAGTAGAAGATGTTAGAAAGTTCTTTAAAGAAAAAGTATTTAATACAATAATTCCTAGACTTGTTAGACTTGTAGAGGCACCAAGTCATGGGAAACCAATATTAGAATATGATCCAAGATGTAGAGGAGCGCTTGCTTATATAAATTTAGCAAAGGAAGTGATTGAGAGAAATGGAAACAAAGAGGAAAGCACTAGGGAAGGGTCTAGAGCAACTGTTCAGTAATGAGGCATTTACTTTTGATGAATTAGAAAAGACAATAGTAGAAGATACTAAAAAGGAAGATGTAAAAGAGATTAATTTGGATGAATTAAGGAGTAATCCTTATCAGCCTAGAAAAGTTTTTGATGAAGAAAAGTTAAATGAACTTACTGATAGTATTAAAGAGTTTGGTATTTTTGAACCTATTATAGTTAAAAAAAGTATAAAAGGTTATGAAATAGTTGCGGGTGAAAGGAGAAGTTTAGCTGCTAAAAAGGCTGGACTAAAGACAGTACCTGCGATTGTTAGAGATTTTACTGATGATGAAATGATGACAATAGCTTTGCTTGAAAATATTCAAAGGGAGAATTTGAATGTTATTGAAGAAGCTAATGCATATAAAAATATGTTAGAAACTATGAATTTAACACAAGAAGAACTTGCTAGAAAACTAGGTAAAAGTAGAAGTCATGTTACGAATATACTTGGAATATTAAAGTTACCTAGAAAAGTTCAGGATTTAGTTTTATCAAATAAAATAACTATGGGGCATGCAAGAGCACTTAGTAAGTTAAATGATGAAGCAGAAATATTTGATATGGCTAGTAGAATAGTTAATGAGAATATGAGTGTTAGAACTTTAGAAGATGAGATTAATAATAATGGACTTGAGAAAAAAGTTCCTATTAAGAAGACTATTGTTAAAGATAAAGGTCATATGATGGTACAAAATGTTATGAGAGAAAAGATTGGTACTATGGTTAAAGTTAATAATAGAAATATAGTTATACCTTTTGATAATGATAGAGATTTAGAAAGAATATTAGAAATTTTAGATATTAAAATTAATTTAGATTAGGTGATAAAATGAAATATACACTAAATTCCAAAGTAATTATGAAGAAAGCACATCCTTGTGGTACTAATTTATGGGAAATAGTAAGACTTGGAGTAGATATTAAATTAAAATGTGTTAATTGTGGAAGAACAATTATGATGGATAGATTAGAGTTTGAAAGAAAATTAAAGAAAGTGGTGGAAGATGAAAAATAAGAAGTTTAGTCCTATATTTATATTTATTTTACTTACATTTATAGTACTTCTATTTAGTTTTGTCTTGTCTTTATTTAATTTTCAGGCTGAATATAGTACAGTTAATTCATATACTAATACTCTTCAAAATAATGTTATACAAGTTGAAAATATGTTAAGTGCTAAAGGAATAAAGTATATAATTAGTAATACTGCTTCTAATTTTGTTAATTTTGCTCCTTTGAGTAGTTTGATTATTATATTAATAGGTATAGGGGTATTAGAAAAGAGTGGATTTGCTAAAACATTTTTTACTATAATTACTCAAAGTTTTAGAAAAAATAGTATTACATTTACTTTAATACTTTTAAGTATTGTACTTAGTGCATTTGGTAATATAGGATTTGTTTTATTACTTCCTATTGGAGCGATGTTGTTTAAGTATGGACATAGACATCCTTTTGGAGGGATAATAGCTAGTTTTGCTGGTATGAGTTTTGGTTATGCCATTAATGTGTTTTTAAGTAGCATAGATACTAGTTTAATGAGTTTAACTTTAACAGCTAGTAAAGTTATTGATAAAGATTATTCTATTAATCAATTTTTTGGTTTATTTATAATGATAGTTGCTTTAATTAGTGCTGCGATTATTATGACCAGAGTTACTGAAAAAAAGATTATGCCTAAGTTAGGTAAGTATGAATTTGATGAAATAGAAACATTAGATAAAATTAAATTTAGTAATAGAGAACTAAGAGGATTAGTTTTAAGTTTAGGTGCTGGTATTATTTATTCAATTATTATTATTTGGATGATTATACCTGGATTACCATTAAGTGGTGGCCTTCTTGATAATAATGGTGTTTATTATATCGATAAGTTATTTGGAGAAGGATCATTATTTAGTCAAGGCTTTGTGTTTATAATTACTTTCTTATTTGTTATTATAGGACTTGTTTATGGTTTTGTAAGTAAAAATATTAAGAATAATAAAGAAGTAAGTGAATGCTTTAGTTATAGTTTAGATGGTATAGGTAGTATTTTAGTTCTTATATTTGTTGCTAGTATTTTTGTTAGTGTTTTAGAAAAAAGTAATATAGGACTTGTGTTAGTTGCGTTACTTACTAAGTTAATAGATGTGTTTAATTTTAGTGGATTAGGTTTAGTTATTTTATTATTTGTTATTTCTATAGTGGCTGGTTTATTTTATACTGGACTTGTAAGTAAATGGCAAGTTATGAGTGGTACTGTAGTGCCTACTTTAATGAATGCTAGTATTAGTCCTGAATTTGCACAAATAGTATATACAGCAGGTAGTAGTTTATCTATGGCTTTTACACCGGTTATGATATATTATGTTATTTATATAGCATATTTGGAAAAGTATGATAAGAATGGACAAGTAAGTATGTTGAATTCATTTAGATATATGAAAGATTATGGATTAGTAATGATGATTATGTGGTTTATTTTAATAGTAGGATTTTATGTATCTGGGTTGCCTATTGGTATAGGTGCTACACCTAATTTAACATTTTAGAATGGGGGAATTTATATGTCATTAAAAGCAGGTATTATAGGAATGCCTAATGTTGGAAAGAGTACTCTTTTTAATGCAATTACAAAGAAAAATATTTTAGCAGCAAATTATCCTTTTGCGACTATTGATCCTAATTTAGGGACAGTAGTAGTACCAGATAAGAGATTAGAAACTTTAGAAAATATGTATATGCCTGAGAGATGTATACCTACTCAGTATGAATTTACTGATATTGCAGGATTAGTTAAAGGCGCTAGTAATGGTGAAGGATTAGGTAATAAATTTTTAAGTCATATTAGAGAAGTTGATGCTGTTATACATGTAGTAAGATGTTTTAAAGATAAAGATGTTATACATGTTGAAGGTAGTGTTGATCCTATTAGAGATATAGAAATTATTAATTTAGAACTTGCTATTTCAGATTTAGAGATTATTAATTCTAGATTAGAAAGGATAACTAAAAAAGCACAGACTGCTAATGATAAATTACTTTTAAAAGAAGTAGATATATTAACTAGATGTAAAGATTATTTAATTACTGGTAAACCTTTAAGAGAATTAGATTTAAGTGATGAAGAGAAAGAATTTATTAAAGCATTTAATTTTATTACATTGAAGCCTATGATTTATTTAGCTAATGTTAATGAAGTTGATTTAGTTAATGGTGGAAATGAGTATATTGATAAAGTTAATGAATATGCTAGTAAGGAAGGAATTAAAGTTATTCCTATGTGTGCTCAGATTGAAAGTGAGTTAGTAGAATTACCTGATGATGAAAAGAAAGTATTTTTAAATGAATTAGGTATAGAAGAAAGTGGACTTGATATGTTAATTAAGACTACTTATGATATTTTAGGGCTAAGTACATTCTTTACTGTTGGAAGTGATGAGGTTAGAGCTTGGACTTTTAAAAAAGGAATGAAGGCACCAGAGTGTGCAGGTATTATACATACTGATTTTCAAAGAGGATTTATTAAAGCAGAAGTTATGAGTTATGATGATTTAGTTAAATATGGTAGTGAACTTAAAGTTAAAGAAGCAGGTAAAGCAAGACTTGAAGGAAAAGATTATGTTATGCAAGATGGTGATATTTGCTTATTTAGGTTTAATGTTTAATATATTAATAAGGAGGTGAAAGTATGGAGAAATTTTGTACTATTTGTGGTAAGGAATTAGTTGATGGAAAATGTCCTTGTTGTGAAAAGGGAACTGATAAAAAAAGTGATTCAACTAATAATGAAACGAAGTTTTCTAATAATGGAGTTATCAATCGTGTTGCAATAAAAAATGAAGCTAAAAGATTGATTGAAAATAACTTATGGACTATTTGGAAGCCTAGTTTAATTGTTTCACTTATTAGTGGTATCTTAGGAGCTTTAATTACAGCTTTATTTGGAGAAGGAACAGATGCGGGTACTATAATATCTGCGATTGCTAATGTATTCTTATTACCTATGAGTATTGGTTTAGTTCAATATGTTCTTAACTTTGTAAGAGGTAAAAGTTACGATATTAATGATTTATTTAGTTTCTATGATAAAAGATTTTTATTGATATTCTTAACATCATTTTTAGTAGGTTTATTTACTACATTATGGAGTTTATTATTAATTATACCTGGTATTATTGCTGCGTTGAGTTATTCTATGATTACTTATTTACTTGCTGATGGTAAGAAAGATGATGCAATGGAAGTAATAAAAGAAAGTAAGAGAATGATGAATGGTTATAAAATGGATTACTTTGTATTTGGATTAAGTTTTATTGGATGGGCATTATTATGTACTTTGATAATTCCAATTATATATGTAATGCCTTATATTACAGTAAGTAATGCTCTATATTATGAAGAATTAAGAAAGATTAAAGGATAATGTTAATAACTTGAGTGTTGTTAACATTCTTTTTTTAGAGTAAAATTATATTTGAGGTGTAATTATGAATTTAAAGGAATTTAAGGAATTATGTATTATTACTAGAAATGAAATTGTATCTAGAAATAATTCTATGAATAGTAATTATATTTTAGTAGATAGAAAAGTAAGAGATTTAAAATCTAAGACATTGGTGTTAACTAAAGAAATAGTATCTCTAGTTCTTGCTGTATCTTTAGTAGGTGGTAGTGCTACTTTTATTGGTGTTAATACTAAAAGAGAAAGACAAGATAAATTAAATTGTGGAATTTATAGTGTAGAAGATTATAATAATAAGAGAAAAGTTGATTATTTTACTGCTTATTTTGGATATGTTTTGGCTTTATTAGTTCTTTATAGTGGATTAAGTTTTGTTAAAGGTAGTAGTGTTTTTAAAAGTTTTTTTAGTAAATTTAGAAGGAATGTTAAAGAATATAAAGAAGGTATTGTAAGTGGTTGTGAATTATTTGCAGATATGAGAGAAGATATTTCTTATTTAATGTTGTATTTGTGTCAGTATGAAGAATGTAAGAAGTGTTATGCTAATATACTTAATGAATATCCTTATTTAGAAGGTGATGAGCTTATTAATAAAATAAGTGATGTTTTAGATAATTTGGATGTTGAATCTATAAGAAAAAATATTGATGTTAAGAAGAAAATTCTTGGATAATTTTTGTATGGACTTTTTGTATTTTATTTGTTATAATACTGGGGAAAGAGCAGAAAATTGCTCCTTGCTTCTTAGGAAGCCATAGACCATAAGGAGGTGAAATAATGAATAAATATGAAATAATGTTTATTGTTAGAGCTGATATTACTGAAGATGAAGTAAAGAATACTGTTAAATCATTTGAAGATTTATTAACTAACGAAGGTGCTAAAATTTTAAATTCTAAAGATTTAGGACAAAAGAAATTAGCATATGAAATTAAGAAACAAGTTAGAGGTTATTATCATTTACTTAATGTTGAATGTGAAAGTAAAGCTGTTAAGGAATTTGATAGAAGAGCTTTAATAGACGAAAAAGTTATTAGACATTTAATAATTAAGGAGGAAAATTAGTATGAATAAAGTAATGCTAGTAGGTAGGTTAACAAGGGATCCAGAAATGAGAACTTCTACATCTGGTATGCAAATTGCTTCATTTAGTTTAGCAGTTAATAGAAACTTTAGAAATAAAGAAGGAAATGTTGATGCTGACTTTATAAATGTTGTTGTGTTTGGTAAGCAAGCAGAAACTATTGGTAAGTATGTTACTAAGGGGCAACAACTAGGAGTTGAAGGAAGAATTCAAACTAGAAGTTATGATGCACAAGATGGAACTAAAAGATATGTTACTGAAGTTGTTGCAGACAATTTTGAATTTTTAAGTTCTAAAAATAGTGGTAGTGGTACTGCTAGTGCACCAGTTAATGCTTATGTTGATACTACAAGTTCATTTTATGTGGATGAGCCAAGTAAAGACAATGGTGTAGATATTTCAGGTGAAGACCCATTTAAAAATTTTGGTAATGAAGTAGCTTTAAGCGATGATGATTTACCATTCTAATTAAAAGGAGGCTAATAATGAAAGAATTTTATCCTAGAAAAAAGAAAATATGTCAAATGTGCGCTGGTAAAAGTGTTAAATATAGTGATGTACCAATTATAACTAAATATATTAATGAAAAAGGTAAAATTTTACCTAGAAGAATGACTGGTGCTTGTGCATTACATCAAAGACATATAGCTAGAGAAGTTAAAAGAGCTAGATTTATGGGACTTATTCCATTCGTAAAATAAGTTAAACGAGAGATTATTTAATCTCTCGTTTTATTAGTTTTGCATGTACTACTGTTTTTTCATTATCATTATAACATGTGGATAGTGTAAGTATATTATCATTTTCATTAATTGTTGTATTAAAATCATGTTCACTTCTATTTTTAACCATATTTAGAAAATTTAAGTAATCTTTATCTGAATTGAAACTTGTTTGTATGTAATCACTTGTATTAGGTATAATGTAAGTACTGAATACTTGCCATAAAGTGTTTTCTTTTTCTGTAGATATTTTTATAATATAATTATTAGTGTCGTTTAACCAACCATTTGACATTATTTTTTTTAATGTTCCAAACATTGTTTTATCTAATCTACTGTGTGCATAAATTATAGTATTTCTATTATTGGTATCATTATTTCTATAGTCTAAAAATACCCATCCTGCATCATTATAACTTTTATTAAATGCATGTGTTAAATAGTAACTATTATCATTTGTTTGTACGAATGGATAATTAATATTGGTACCATTTACTTGTATCCATCCAATAACATCTGAATTTGTTTGCTTTAATTCAGTAAAGTCTACATCTATTAAGTTCATTTTAATATAATCCCAATATGGATTAGATTTGGGTATATCTAAATCCTGGTTAATTATTTCTGTGTTTTCATTGTCTTGTGTTTCTTTTATTGTTGTAGAGTTTTCTATGTTATTAATTTGATTGTCTATATCTTTGTTATCTTTGTTCCACTTGACTATCTTTGTTAATGATATGGTTAACATTGTTAAACAAATTAATATTAGTATTAAAATTATTATATTATTCCATTTAATTCTTCTTTTAACTATAGTTGCCATTGTTTCTCCTTTATATTATTACATTTATAATTATACTATAATTTATAATAAAAATAAAACGATTAGTTAGTCTAATCGTTATCTCTTGCAATACCTATTAATCTAAGTAATTGAAGTACACTTGCTAAAACACCTGCTACATAAGTTAATGCTGCGGCTGTTAACATTCTACTTGTTTCTTCATTATCTTTGGCATTGGTTAAATTTAATCTTTTTACTTCTGATTTAGCTCGATTTGATGCATTAAATTCAACTGGTAAAGTTACAATTTGAAATAGTATACCAAAGCCTGTGGCAAATATTCCTATCCAAACTAAATCCATAATTTCTAATAAAAATCCAAATAATATTAAATAGTAAGAAAAACTTGAAATTATGTTAACTATTGGAAATAAGAAATGTCTGAATCTTAAAAAGAAATAACCTTCTTTATCTTGTATAGCATGTCCTGTTTCATGAGCCGCTACTGCTAGAGAAGCAATACTATTACCGTGATAAATATCTCTAGATAATCTAATTACTTTTCTGTTTGGATCATAATGATCTGTTAAAGTACCATTTGTTTCTACAATTATTAAATCATTAAGTCCATTTTCATCTAATATTTGTCTTGCTACATCATAGCCGGTTAAACCTTTGCTGTTTGAATGTCTCATAGTGCTTTTGTATGTACTCATTACATATATTTGAGCAAATAATGGTATTAAAACTATTAATGCTATTAAAATTAAATCCATTTTTCATCACCAGTATAATTATATCATATTTTTGTTGAATATTCAACAAGTTGTAAGAGTATTATATAAATCTAGTGTATAGGTGTAGTCTGATTTTATTATTTTGTTATTGTTTATGAATCCTAATGAATTATTATTTTTTTGCTTACTTGGTATTATAAATATTGTATTAGAAAAGTTTATAGTATCATTATTAGATAAATTTAGTATACCTGTTTTAAGTATATTTTTTATTAGTGTTTTGATATTTAAACTACATGATTCATAGTTATCTAAATATATAATAGAAATTGGGTATGTTTTAATAATTTCAAATGTAGTATTTTTATCTTCGTAACCTATATATCCTTGAGGACTACCTAATATTTTATTTATACTTGATGGTTCTTCATATTCGTTTAAATTAATAGATAAAAAGTTAATTTTTAATATATTAGATATATCTTTTATTATGTTAATATTACTATTATATAGTTCTATTGAAGTTGGGGTTGTGGTAGTTTTGGTTAAATGATTTTCTATGTATGTTAATAAATTCTTTGTATTTATATTATTGTATTTGTTAATTATTTTATTTTTTAAATTATCTAGGGTTTTAGTGTTTTCTAATTCATATATTATAGTGTTTGTTTTACTTTCAAGTACTTTTTTTAGAGTAGATGTTGTTACTTTGTTTTGAGTTATTCTATTATTGAATGTACTAAGTTCATTATTACATTCCTTAATTTTTTCGTTAATTATGCTTGCCATTTTAAGATTGTTTTTAGAAAGGTATTCTATTTTTTTTGATTTTAATGTGACTAATTGTTTATTTAATTTAGTTAGTTTTGAGTTATCATTTATTTTAGTACATGCACATATTTCATCTAGTATATCTATACTTTTATCTGGATTTTTTCTGTCAGTTATATATTTATCAGATAATTTAATTGTGAGATCTAGTATGTTTTCTGGTATTTTTACATTGTGATAGTTTTCATAATTCTTTTTTATTTTATGTAGTATTATTTTAGTTTCTTCATAGTTTGGTTCTTTTATTAATACTTTTTGAAATCTTCTTTCTAATGCTTTATCTTTTTCAATTGATGATTTGTATTCATTTAAAGTGGTGGCACCTATTACTTTGATTTTGTTTCTTGCTAGGGCGGGTTTCATTATGTTAGATGCATCTATTGCACCTTCTGCTCCTCCAGCACCCATGATAGTGTGTATTTCATCTATAAATAGTATTATGTTAGGGTTCGATTCTAATTCATTTATTATTTTAGATAGTTTTTCTTCAAATTCTCCACGATATTTAGTGCCTGCGATTACATTAAATAGATTTAAGTTAATTATTATTTTATTTTTTAATGTATTTGGTACATCTCCTAAAGTTATTCTTCTAGCAAGTTCTTCTACAATTGCTGTTTTACCAACTCCGGCTTCTCCGATTAATATAGGATTGTTTTTGTTTTTTCTTTCTAATATTTCTATTATTCTTTCTATTTCTAGATCTCTTCCAATAACTTTGTCTAATTCATTATTTTTAGCCTTATTGTTAAGATTTATGCCTAGTTCATTAAGTATGAGTGGAGTAGTATATTTTTGTTCTTTATTGAGGCTATTAATTATGTTATCTATGTTTATATTTATTTTATATAGAATTTTGTATCCTTTAGATTTTTTATTTTTTAGTATACTTTTAAATAGTAGTGGTAAAGTTATTTCTTCTATTATAATGTCTTCATCAATTATTATGTTTTCTAATATATTTAGTATTTCTTTACTATATAGAATAGTTTCTTTATTTGATGTGCCTTCTTTTATTTCTTTTTTTATTGTTTCATATGTTATATTGTTATTTATTAGTAAGTCACTAAGTGTATTTTTAGTGCTAGTTAGACTTAGTAGTAAGTGTGAAGAGTCAACATATTCATCTTTGTTTTTAAGTGCTTCTAGTTCACTTCTTTTTAGTATGCTTTTTACTTCTTCATTGTATTTAATCATAAACACCTCCATATATTCTATGTTATATTGGTGTGTTTTATAAATTTTTATGCAAAAAAAATCACTCGGGTTAGGAGTGATTAATTATTTTTATATAAATACTACAACAGCGATTATTATTAATATTATAGCTAATAGTTCTAATACTAATTTCCAGCTTGTTTTTAGCCATTCTTTATATGATATTCCTAAGTAACTTAATCCTAGTAACATCATTGTACTAGTAGGCGCTACAAAAGAAGTTAATCCATATATTGATTGTGTAATTATTGCTAGGCTGTTTGTAGTGTCTGCATATACACTACTTAATAGTGGTAATGTAGATTGAACTACATAAAGCATTTCTACATTGAATACAGTACTTAGAATAGTATCTATAGATATCATAAAGATATAAACTATTTGTCCAAATACACCACTTGTTTTAGATACAAGTGTTACTATCCAATCAGTAACTGTTACTATATAAGGATGGTAAGCTGATACTAATACCATTACATAAGCAAATATTACTAATGCTGCTGGTTTTAACATACTTACAACACCTTTACCAAATGCTTTTAATCCACCATCTACTTTTAAATCATATACAAATGTTAATATGATTGATGCAATAAGTATCATAGCAGTAAATTCTGCATAATACCATTTACCTAAGTTAGTTAAACCATCAAATAGGTAACCTAATATTGCATGATCTCCAATAGTGAATTCTACAGTTAATTTAGTATGTAAATCAACAAAGAATGAAGAGTCAAATACTGATTTCCAATCTGTGTAACCAAGAATTACTAATACTAGTAATAATCCCATTACTAAGAACATTGGCCAGCTTGCTTTTTTACTTTGTTTCTTTTCACCCATTAATGCAGTTAGTTCTTCTTCACTAATTTCAGATTTATTTTTATTTTTAGTTGCATATTTTACTAGGAATGCTGTATAAATTACAAATGATAATACAAATAATGCAATTTTAGAAACTATTTCAGTTTGGAAAGTTGTTCCTGCGATTTGATTAATATATCCAGTAATATATACTCCATAAGTACTTCCTATTACACCAATTAAAGGTGAAATGAAAGTAGTTAGGAATGCAGTCATTTTGTTATATCCCATTAGTAAAATTATTCCTACTAATGCTGGTATAAATATGAATAACATTAAGTTTAGTCCAAATACACTACTTAATGCAGCTAGTATAAATGATATTAAAACTAAAAATACTATTTCTTTACCTTTCATAGATTTTGCAATTTTTTCTAATTTGTTTCTATATTTACCAGTTTCTGATAATACACCATATAAGCCACCAACTGCTAACATGAATAGAAGTGGTTGCAAGAAGAATTGTATTGCTAGGTAAGGGTATTCAACAATGTTGTAAAGTGAAACTCTTTTTAGTCCTAAACTTGTTACAGTTCCGCCACTTATGCTTGATGCTGGGATTATCCAACTTAGAACATAGAACACTAAAGCCATTATTGCAATAATTTTGAACATTGTGTTCTTCTTTTTCATTTTTCTACCTCCTAGACTAATTATACAATAATTATGTAAAGTTTTACAAGAATTTATGTAATTTTCACAAAAATACCATATAAAATAGTATAATGTTTGGAACAATTTAAAAAAATTAGAGGAAAAACTCTAATTTTCTGGTTTCATCATTGGGAATAATACTACATCTCTTACAGATTCTTGGTTATAGATAAGCATCATTAGTCTATCTATTCCAAAGCCTAGCCCTGAGATAGGTGGCATTCCTTGTTCCATAGAACCTAGGAATCCTTCATCTAATTCCATAGTTTCATCGTCACCTTGTTGTTTAGCTTTCATTTGACTTTCAAATGCTTCTCTTTGATCAAATGGATTAACTAATTCTGAATATGCTTTACAAAGTTCAGTACCTGCGGCAACTACTTGGAACATATCTGATGCTTTTGGATTAATGTCGTTTCTTCTTGTAAGTGGCATCATGATAGAAGGATAGTTATATATAATAGTAGGTTCCATTATATTTTCTCTAATTTTTCTTTTGTATACATAGTCTATTATTTGACTTACTGATTTGTAATCATTTAAATCTTGTAAAGTAAATAAACCTTTTTCATTTATTTTTTCTTTTAATACCAATGGATCTTCTATGTCTAAGAATTCAAATCCTAATATTTTATTCATTTCTTCAATATAATTAATTCTTGGCCATTTATCTTTTCCAAAATCTAATGTGTTTCCTTGATATTCAATTGTTGTTGTACCTACTAATTCTAGTAACATATTCTTTATAAAGTTTTTGTAGAATACAATTGTATCTTCAAAATTCCAATATGCAACATACCATTCAACTTGTGTGAATTCTTGTAAGTGTTGTGGATCCATACCTTCATTTCTGAAGCATTTAGCTACTTCGTATACACGATCAAATCCACCTGATATACATTGTTTTAAATAAGTTTCTGGAGCGATTCTTAAATTACAATCTATATCTAATGCATTGTGATGAGTATAGAAAGGTTTTGCACTAGCGCCACATACTGCAGTTTGAATTATAGGTGTTTCAACTTCTAGGAATCCATTTTCATTTAGGTATTTATGTATGAATGCATACATTTTACTTCTACCTAGAAATACTTTTCTACTTTCTTCATTTGTTATTAAGTCAACATATCTTTGTCTATATTTTAATTCTGTGTCTTGTAATCCATGGAATTTTTCTGGTAATGGTTTAAGCGCTTTACCTAAGAAAGTAAAGTTATGAACTTTTAGGGTTTTTTCTCCAGTTTGAGTTGTGAATATTTCTCCTTCAGCACCTATAAAGTCTCCTGTATCAATTAATTTTTTCATGAAGTCATATTTTTCTTCACCTAAAGTGTCTACTTTGAATTCAAGTTGCATACTTTCTTCAATATCTCTTATTTTAATGAAACTTAGTTTACCCATTTTTCTCATGAATACTATTCTTCCTGCGATTTTAACGTCTTGTGTTCCATCATTTAAAGTTTTAGCTTCTTTTAATGTGTGTGTTCTTTCATATTTTTCTGGATAAGGATTACAATATTCTTTAATATTATCTAGTTTTCCTCTCCTTACAATTTCTTGTTCTGTTAAATTTTCCATTATTTTATTCCTCCTTCTTAATAAAAAAAGTTAATGACAAAAGGGCAAACTTTGCGTTCACTGTACCACCTTTCTTATCATTAACTGACTCTTTCATTATAACGGTATTTAACCGGGCATAAGCCTCTCAAAGGTTTTATTCATATTATTCTTATATTAGTTTACACCAACCACTAATTCTCTATGATAAGGATTAATATTACTCGTCCTTCTCTTTGATTTCTATGGGTATTTTACTATATTAAAGTTGTTTTGTCAATTGGGAGTGTGTTATAAAACTAAATAGTTAAATGTATTATTGATTCCTAAATTAAGTATTACTTTTTTTGGAGAAAATGTGCCTGGTAATAGTATAATTGTTAAGATTATTACGGAAAAAGGACGAAAACGTCAAAAATCCGGAATGATGATTTTAATATTTTAATCTAAGTATTTCTAATCTTTTCTAGAAATTATTTTACTAGTACATTTAATTCTTTTATGATATTCATAAATTCTTCTTCAGTTTTAGCTTGACATATTTTAGCTTTTATTTCTTTTGTACCTGGTATACCTTTTAAATACCATAGTGCATGGGTTCTTATTTCTAATAATGCATGTGTAGTGTTTGAATATTTTTTTAATAAATTGTAGTGTGTTTTTATCATTTCTATTTTTTCTGTGTTAGTTGGTTTTTGAAGTAGTTCATTAGTATCTAGATAGTGAACTATTTCTTTTATTATCCAAGGGTTTCCTAGGGTAGCACGTCCTACCATAATAGCATCACATCCAGTTTCGTCTAGCATTTGTTTTGCAAGTTCTGGAGTTGTTATATCTCCGTTACCTATTACTGGTATTTTAACAGATTGTTTAACTTCTTTAATTATATTCCAATTAGCACTACCTGAATATCCTTGACTTCTAGTTCTAGCATGAATTGCAATGGCTGATGCACCAGCACTTTCTATTTTTTTTGCAACTTCTACAGCATTTATATGTTTATCATCCCATCCACTTCTGATTTTTACTGTTATTGGTGTGTTTGTATTATCAACAACAGCCTTTACTATTTCATATATTTTGTTAGGATCTTTTAGTAATGCACTTCCTGCTTGACTTTTAATAGCAACTTTAGGTACAGGACAACCCATGTTAATATCTATTATATCTGGATGAAAGTTTTCTTCTATGTATTTTGCAGCTTCTACAAATGATTTTAAGTCACTTCCAAATATTTGAATACTTATTGGTCTTTCATTTTCATTAAAGTTAATTAAATCTATTGTTTTTTTTCCATTATAAACTATACCCATTGTAGAAATCATTTCTGAATATATAAGACCGGCTCCCATTTCTTTTATTATTTGTCTATAACTTATATTAGAAACACCAGCCATAGGTGCAAAAACTACTTGATTTTTAATTTCTACATTACCAATTTTCCATTTCATTTTAAATCACCGTGTGTTAATTATATAATAAAGTTATATTTTAAACAAGAAAAAAACGAACTAAGTTCGTTTATCCTTCTATTTTTTTAAGTGTTAAAGTACAATTTAGATTTGCATTAATATTACTTATCATAACTATATTATTTGTTCCAATTATTTCTGGTATATAGTTTGCATTATCACATTTTGCTTCAGCTCCAGTATAACCATATCCTTCTTGTGGACTAATTCCAAATGATACTCTTCCGTTTGGTGTAGTTGTTTGTGGATTTTCTGATTGACTTAATAAAGTTCCATTTACAACTGTTAGATTAACACTATATTTTATTGATTTAAATTGAATTGTACAAACTGTATTGTTTGTTATTGCTGCTACTGTTAATACATTATTTGCATAAGTTGCTTTTTGATCATTAGTACAAGATACTATTGCATCTCCGTAATTTTCTGCAGGTGTTACATCAAATGTTACTGTTCCACCATAGTTTGCACTTTTAACTGATTCACTAACTGAACCATAAGTTGCTTTTACTTCAATACTATAGTCATTAATTTTAAATGATATAGTGCATGTTGTATTTTTTGTTACATTTTTAACTGTTAATAAATTGTTTTCTTGATTAAATTCAGCAGTAGCATTATTGTCACATTCTACTTTATCAAATTTATAACCTGCTGTTGGAGTTATTGTTATTGTACTATCTTCACCTAATTTGTTTTTTACAATTCCTTCTGGATTATCTATTGGTAATGTTCCATTAGTGACAGTAAATTTAACATCATGAATTAAATTTGTGAAATAAAGTCTACAAGTAGTATTTGCTGTTAAATCGGGAGTGAATTCCCAGTTTTCATCATTCCATTCACCTTTAACATTGTTTGTACAAGTATATTTTTCAAATTTAATTGTTGCGTCTTGTTTAGTTCCAGGCACACAAGTTGGATTTGTTACTAAGTCACATTCTATTATTTTTTCTTTACTTTCATCTATTTTATCTTTGTTAACTTCTTCACTATCTATGTAATATCTATAGGTAACTTCATAATTTTCAGGTTTTGTGTCATCTTTTGGTTTTTCAGTATTTTGATTCATATTTGCAAGAAGTCCAACTATACCTCCCGAAAGTGACAATATTATCATTATTATTATAATTACTAAAACTCCATTTGATCTTTTTTTCATTTATTATTCCTCCATTTTTTTATTCTTTTATCTATTTTTAATTTTATAATGATACTTTTAGTTTGTCAATATTAAAATTTTACGTTTTTCTTAGTAAATTTATGTTTTTTTATTCTTTTTTATTTGACTTTTGGAGCTAGTTTATGTATAATGATACTCGGTACATTTTTTAAGTTCTTGTGTTATTGATGTGGGAAGTCATATAATATAAGGATAAAGAAGGAGATATTATGAAAACATTTATGTTAAGAAAAGAAGATGTTTCTACTAAATGGTATCTTATAGATGCTGAAGGAGAAAATCTTGGTAGAGTTGCTACTAAAGCAGCACATATTTTAAGAGGTAAACATAAGGTTACTTATACACCTCACATTAACTGCGGAGATGCAGTGGTTATTATTAATGCTGGTAAAGTTAATCTTACTGGTGATAAACTTGATAAGAAAGTTTATTACAACCATAGTGGTTTTCCAGGTGGTTTAAGAGAAAGAACTGCTAGAACAATGAAGAAAGATTATCCAGTTGAAATGGTTGAAAGAGCTGTTAAAGGAATGCTTCCTAAGAATACTTTAGGTAGAGATATGTTTAGAAACTTATATGTTTATGAAGGTTCTGAATATAAGCAAGTTGCTCAAAAACCAGAAAAGATAGAATTATAGGAGGAAGACTATGGCAAAGAAAGAAACAGTTTATACAGCTACTGGTAGAAGAAAAAGAGCGGTAGCACAAGTTACATTAAAAGCTGGTAATGGTAAGATTACTGTTAATGGTGTTGATGTTAATGATTATTTACCTAATAAAATGTTAGTTATGGATTTAAAACAACCTTTAGAATTAACTGGTACAACTGATTCATATGATGTTGATGTAGTAGTTAGAGGTGGAGGTTTTACTGGCCAAACTGGCGCTATTAGATTAGGTATTGCTAGAGCTTTAATGGAAGCAGATAGAGAAGGTTATAGACCAACATTAAAAGGTGCTGGTATGGTAACTAGAGATGCTAGAATTAAAGAACGTAAGAAATATGGTCTTAAGAAAGCAAGACGTGCTCCACAATTTAGTAAGAGATAATATTTTAAAACTTCAAGAAATTTCTTGGAGTTTTTTTTTATATTAAAGTTAAAATATATGTGAAAATTGTAGTTAATATTAATAGATTGTGGTAAAATTTAATGTAGGTGACGAGGATTAATGAATAATAAGGTGTTTAAAAATTTAGATGAACAAATTGAAATATTAAAAGATAAAGGATTAATTATAAATGATATTGAGAATACTAAAGAAGTGTTATTAAGAGAGAATTACTTTTTTATAATGGGATATAGACATTTATTTTTAAGACATGATAGTTCTAGAAAGTTTATAGATGGTACTACTTTTGATGAATTATATAGTTTATTTGTGTTTGATAGAATGTTTAGAAATATTATATTTAAAAATATTCTTATTGTAGAAAATAACTATAAATCAATATTTAGTTATACTTTGAGTAGAAACTATGGTTATAAAGAAAGAGATTATTTGAATGTTAAAAACTTTGATAATGATAAAAGTAGAAGTAGACAGATAAATGATCTTATTAGAAAGGTTAAAAGACAATTTAGTGTTAATGGAAGACAACATGGTGCGACAAGTCACTATATTGATAATTATGGATATATACCTCTTTGGATAGGTGTTAAAGTTATAAGTTTTGGTTTGATGAGTGAGATGTTTAGTATTTTAAAACCTATGGATAAATCATCAATAGCAAGTGTTTATAAAATTGAACCTGATGAAATGGAGATGTATTTACCAATACTTGCTAATTATAGAAATTTATGTGCACATGAAGATATTGTTTTTAATCATTTTACACAAAGAATTATTCCGGATACTAAATATCATAGTATGTTACAGATTGATAAGACTAATAATGAGTATATTTATGGAAAAAATGATATATTTGCTTTGATTATTATATTAAAAAGATTATTAACTAAAGTTGATTTTAAAATGATGATGAATGAAATTAATTATGAATTTGATAGATTATGTGGAAAGTTACATGTTATTAAGATAGATGATGTGATTAATGCTATGGGATTTCCACCAAATTATAAAGACATAATGTATATGGAATAGGAGTGGTTTTTATGAAGAAAAAAATTGGTTATATTTTAACAGGAGTTTTGTGTTTTATAGTAGGTGCTGGTTTAGTAGTGGGGGCTGTATATTATTTTCCTAAAGAAGTAGTTAAAACTATTACTGAAAAAAATGTTAATATTACTGATACTGGTATAAGTGAAAGTGTGGAGAAAGTAAACGATGCAGTTGTTGTTATTGAAACTTATGAGGATAATGAATTGACAGGAACTGGTTCAGGATTTGTTTATGATACAGACGATGACTATGGTTATATTATGACTAATCACCATGTTATTGAAAGTGGAAATAATATTCTTATTACTTATAGTGATGATACTACAAGTGATGCTACTATAGTAGGTAGTGATAGTTATGCTGATATTGCTATTTTAAAAGTTCCTAAAAATAGTGTAAAAAAAGTAGCTAGTTTAGGCAAAAGTTCTGATTTAAAGGTTGGAGACGCAGTTTTTGCAGTTGGAAGTCCAATGGGAAAAGAGTTTAAAAATACTATTACTAAAGGAATTTTAAGTGGTAAAGATAGACTTATCAGTGTAAGTGTTAATAATAATGATGCGGATTATATTTTAAATGTTATGCAAACTGATGCAGCAATTAATCCTGGTAATAGTGGTGGCCCTTTATGTAATATAAATGGTGAGGTTATTGGAATTAACAATTTAAAAATAGTTAAAGATACAGTAGAAGGTTTAGGTTTTTCTATTCCAATTGAAGATGCTTTAAAATATGCTGAAAGTATACGTACTACTGGTAGTGTTAAAAGACCTTATGTTGGAGTAAGTATGATAAACGTTAATAATGTATATCAACTTAGATATACTGGTATTAATATAGATAAGAATGTTACTGAAGGAGTTGTAGTTGTAGAAGTAGAAAAAGATAGTCCTGCTGATAAAGCTGGCTTTGAAAAAGGTGATGTTATAACTAAAATAGGAGATTACAAAGTTAGTAATATTGCTGAATTCAGATATAGACTTTATAGTTATGATATTGATACTAAAGTGGATGTTGTAGTAAATAGAAATGGTAAAGATAAAACTTTAAAAGTAACATTAGGTAGTAATTAAACTACCTTTTTGCTTGACTTCATAATTAAAATACTGTATAATACTAAGTACATTTAAAGGGGGTATGTAAAATGAATGGTAAGTTAGTAGAGAAATTAGCGAACAGTGAATACTTTGAAAAATTTATAAATCAAACAATTGAAACATTATCTAATGAAAGAATCTACTTTAATAATTGGAAGTCGATAGTAATTCTTTATGCAAAATTAAATAAAATATCAAAGAATAAAAAATTACTAAAAGAGTTAGAAACACATTTATATCTTGCTAATGTAATAGTAACAGATGAAGAAAAAAAATTATATACAAAGATTTTATCTAAATTACCAACACCAAGATTAAATTATGTTAATAATCCAAATATATTGAAAATAAAATTAATTGAATCAAGAATAAAAAGATTAAAAGATTATTTAGATGATAAAACAATAACATATTATGAATGGTTAAAACTATTTAGAGATTTAATGACAACTTGTTCTCAACTAGATATAATCACTGAGTCTTTAAAAGAATTAATAATTGAATATTCAAATTTATTAAATAATGCAAAAATTATAGGAATGACAGAAATAAATAATCAAGATTATGAAATCAAAATAAAACAATTAGAATCACTGCAAAAATAAATGCAATATTGATAAAAAAATTATAAAATAGTATAATATTAGTACTGAGGAGATTGTTATGAGAAAATGTGCAATTGTTTTTAATCCAGAAAGTGGAAGACCTAAAGATAAAAAAGATATTGTAAGTTTACCTTCAATTTTAACGGCTAACGATTTTGAAACTATTATGTGTCCTACTAGTGGACCTAAAGATGCAACAAAAATAGTTAAGAATTTAAGTGATGATACAGATTTAGTTATTTGTTGTGGTGGAGATGGTACTTTAAATGAAGGTGTTACTGGTAATTTAATGAGAGATAATAAAATATTAATGGCCCATTTACCTGTAGGAACTGTTAATGATGTAGGAACGATGTATGGTTTTACTAAGAATATGATGGTTAATGCTCAGATGTTAGTTAATGGTACTATAAAGAATATAGATGTATGTTTAATCAATGGTAAACCTTTTGTTTATGTGGCTTGTATAGGCAGTTATGTAGATGTTTCTTATAACACACCTAGAGAATTAAAGAAAAAGTATGGTAGACTTGGTTATTTCTTTAATGCGATGAATGAACTTAAAGGAGAAGTTAAATTATTTGATTTAGAGTATGAAATAGATGGTGTTAAAAAGAGTGGCACTTATTCATTTATATTTGTTACTAATACATGTCGTATGGGTGGTTTTGATAATATATATTCTGATATAAAATTAGATGATGATATGTTTGAAGTTATTTTAATATCAGCTAAGACTAAACCAGAATTAATTAAAATAGTAAGTACTGTATTTACTAGTAAAGTAAAAAACATGCCAGGTGTAGAATATTACAAAACTAATAACCTTAGGGTTAAGTTTGATAAAATGCCACCAAGTTGGGTTATTGATGGAGAAGAGTATACACATCATACAAAAGAATTTGAGTTTAAAATAAATAAAGAAATTAAGATGTTACTTCCTAAAAAAAATATAGTTAAATTATTTAATGAAATGGAAGAAGAATAGGATATTTATGAAGTATGGAGTAAGAGATAGATTAGGTAATGAGTGGTATATTAAAGAATCTAATGTTGTTAGGTTCTTTTATGGTACTATAATTGGTAGATTAATTGTTAGGATATTTAGTATACCTTTATTTTCTAAAATAATGGGATTGTTTTTAGATAGTAAGTTATCTAAGTTTAAAATTAAATCTTTTATTAAAAAGAATAATATTGATATGAGTTTGTATAAAGAAAAAGATTATAAATCATTTAATGATTTCTTTACTAGAGAAATTAAAAATATAGATTATTCTAAAAATAAAGATGATTTTATTAGTCCATGTAGTTCTAAATTAAGTGTATATGATATTAATGAAGAGGGACTATATAAGATAAAAAATAGTTATTACAGAATAAAAGATTTAGTTAATAATAATTTTATTTATAAAGAATTTATTGGTGGTAAGTTGTTAATATTTAGATTAGAAGCAACTGATTATCATAGATATATTTATATAGATAATGGTAGTAAAGAAAAAAATGTGTTTGTACCTGGTATACTAAATACAGTTAGGCCTATTGTTTTAAAACATTTTAATATTTATAAACAAAATTCTAGAGAATATACTATTATGCATACTGATAATTTTGATGATGTTATACAAATTGAAGTTGGAGCTATAATGGTTGGTAAAATAAATAATAAACATGAAGAATATACATTTAAAAAAGGTGAAGAAAAGGGTATGTTTGAGTTTGGAGGTTCTACTATTGTTCTTATGATAAAAAAAGATATTGTTGATTTAGATAGTGATATAATTAAAAATAGTAGTGATGGCTTTGAAACTAAAGTAAGTGTTGGAGAATCTATTGGTAAAAGAAAGAAACATTAGAATAAAAAATTTAATGTTTCTTTTAATTTGGGATAAAATTGTTTAACTATTAGAATTATTAAAGTTGAATAAATAAATGCAAATATTACATCTATTGGTAAATGTTGTTTAGTGAATAAAGTAGATAATATAATTAATATTAAATATGAAGTAGATAATATTTTGGTTAATGGTTTAATATTAGTTTTATTTAAATAATATATTAATATAAAACATACTAAACAGTGTTCTGATGGTAAACAATTAGTAGGATTATCTAACTTGTAAGTTAGGTTTACTACCCAGTCGGTTATAGATTTTACTTCAAATGTTGGTCTTATAATAGCGCTTGGATAAATAATAAAAGTTAAGTTAGATAATATAAATCCAAATGCTAAAGTATATATTAATTTTTTATATACATCTTTATTATCTTTAAATATCAAATATGATAAAAAGAATACAAAAGGGTACCAACTATGATAAATATAAATAAAATATTTAATAAATGGTACATTTAAATTAGTATCTAAAAAATGATATTTAGTTAAAGATAAATTAATAATAAAATATACTATTGCTTGAATAATTAAAACTAAACTAATAGATTTAACATATTCTTTGTTATTTTTTATAAAGTTTTTCATATTTTCACCTATTTAATTATACTATAGATATATAAGATATTGTTAGACATTTTTAATAAATATGTTGTTTTTAGTAATAAATTACTTATATTTTAAATATTATTTCTTAAGGAGGAATATGAAAAAGATATTTAAATATTATAAGAATTCATTTATTTTATTATTATTTATTTTAATTGGTACTATTTTAGGGTTAGTTTTTAAAGAAAATATTAGCTTTTTAAAACCATTTGGTGATTTATTTATAAATATGCTTATGGTTATTATAGTACCACTTATATTTTTAACTATTTCAACTAGTATTGGTAAATTAAAGTCCCCTAAAAGAGTAGGGAAAGTTATAAGTAGTATTATATTAGTATTTATTTTTACTTCATTAATTAGTGTGGTTGTAGGAATTATATTTAGTAGAATACAACTTGTTAATTTGAATGATACTGATAGTATATTAAATAAAATTAGTGGTGAAATTGTTAAAAAAGATGAAGTTAATTTAATAGAAAGAACTGTTAATACTTTAACAACAGATGATTTTGTTAATTTATTAAGTAAAGATAATATTATTGCATTAATAGTAGTTTCTGTTATTACTGGTGTAGGTATTATTTTATCTAAAGAAAAGGGGATTAAGGCATTAGAAGTATTAGATAGTTTTAATGAAATATTAAAAAGCATATTAAATATTATTATGTATTATGCTCCGATAGGATTAGGGTGTTATTTTGCTAACTTCGTTGGAACATTTGGTTCTAGTATAGCAGTGGGGTATTTAAAAACATTCATCATTTATTTAATCGTTTCATTATTTATTTACTTTGTTGTTTATTCAATTTATGTTTATATTGCTGGTGGTAAAAAGTGTTTAAAACTGTATTGGAAAAATATTATACCTGTAACTTTAACAGCTTTAAGTACATGTAGTTCTGCGGCTTCTATACCGACTAATATTAAAGCAAGTGAAAGTCTAGGTGTAAGTGAAGATATTGCTAATACTACCATACCTTTGGGAAGTTCTTTTCATAAAGATGGATCTATAGTAGGTAGTGTATTTAAGATAATGTTTTTAGCTTATTTGTTTAATATAGATGTTGGTGTTGGTAAACTTTTAATAGTTAGTTTAATAGTTTCACTTTTGGTAACTGGTATACCTATTGGTGGTGGTACAATATCTGAAATGCTTATTTTGACTTTAATGGGTTATCCTTTATATGCACTCCCTATATTAACTTTAATTGCAACAATTATAGATGCACCGGCGACAGTTTTAAATGTAGTAGGTGATACTGCTAGTAGTGTAATGGTATCTAGAATAGTAGATGGTAAAAATCACTTAAACAAAAAAGACCTTTAATTGGTCTTTTCTTCTTTATCTTTATTAACTATTTTGTTT
Source organism: uncultured Bacilli bacterium (assembly GCA_934101625.1). Lineage (GTDB taxonomy): Bacteria > Bacillota_I > Bacilli_A > RF39 > UBA660 > CAKOLN01. The sequence continues at coordinate 65,071 of CAKORV010000001.1, forward strand.
AAATCACTACTTACTTCAGATGTATTTTTCCATATCATAATCATCATTAAACTAAATTCAAATATAAGTCTTGCAATAATATTACCTACAATTAGTATTAATAAGAATGCCCAGAAACTTAATTTAATTAATCCAAATGAATAGATAGTAATGTAAACTGCTACAAATAAATAACCAAATTTTAGTAAATTTTCAATAAAAATTCTCTTGAAATTTAAGAATTCTTTTAACCAATTTACAAATTTTTGTGCATAAGTTTTACCTGATTTAACAAATCCAAAATAAGCTACTAATGAAATGATTAGTGCTAAAATAAGTGCCACTGTTCCGAATGTTTGACTTGGCCCAGTACTCATTGATTCAAATGGATTACCACTAATTAAACTCGTTTCATAATCATCATAATAGTCATCATAACCAGTTATTCTCATAATTATCTTCCCTTCAATCACATATTCTAATTAAATTTTATATGTTAGAAGGGTATTATGTCAATATAAAAAATAAAGAAAAAGCACTCTTTACAGAGTGTAATCTTTTTTGTTGGTTAAATCAATAAATGCAATATCTTTAAAAGAGCCATCTTCAGCTTTTTTATAAATAATACCTGCTTTACATTTACATAAAGTTATTTCACTTTCTAGTACTTCATATGCATTATTATATTCGTAGTTTTCTGTTGGATATTCAACAAATGCCATATATGTTTTTCTTGCGAAATAGCCCTTTATCCCGTTTTTATGTAATAGTAACATTACATAGTCCATAGTAGGAAGATATTCTTTGTCGTAATCATTTAATCCATTTATTAAATAATCATCAAATTTTTCTTTCATATTTAATCATCCTTATCTACATAATTTTTTTGAATAATCTTCATTGTAACAAATTTCATCACTAAGAATTAAATTTTTAACTAATTCTAAATCTTTTTTGCTCATTAAATTTAAAATTAATTTTTGTTCAGTCAAAGATAATTCTTTTAGCCATTTCACTGAGAATGTTCTGTCTAGTTCATGCCATGGATGTTCATCATTTATTTCTCTAGCATAAACGTGTTCTCCATCTTCATCTGTAATTTGATGGCTATGTTCTGAGCCGTCTGCTGATACATTATAAATATGGTATTGCAATTCTCCATTATCTAACACAAATGTGTCGGTTATTGCTCTATCACCATTTTCATATGTGTCTGTTTCTCTACATAAAAATCTGCCATTATTTTTACTCATATATTTTTCCTCCTTTCATTTTTATTTAAAATCATATTATTATGATTTTAAAAACCAATTTTTCTAAAAATATTCGTGTTTGGAACAATACTAGTTTTTAATCCATAAAGTATTTTATTATCTAAGTCAATTTGTTGAGAACTAAAATCTAAAAAAATGCTTGTAAAATTATTTAAAATTTTTAATGGATAAAAATTATTTTGGTATCCTAATGCTAAATAATAATTTAAATTATCTTTTGCTATACTAATGGCTTGCTTATTTAAATAAAAGTTTTTTAAATAAAAATCATTTAGTAACTTAGAACTTTCAATATTTGCTTCTCTTTCATCTGGAATAAAATAATGAGCATTTTTATTATAGCAATTACTTTTTTTGAATTGTAATGATAATTTTTTTGCAAGTGCTATTAGTGATTTATTATCATTATACATACATTTATATTGTATTGCGTGGAATATTTCGTGAAATAATATTGTATAATACTCTACTAAGAATGATTCATCACTTATAAATCCTAATTTATATGCTGTAATTAAATGTCCAATGTTTATAATTAGTATTCTTTTTTCGTAATTATATAATCCTCCAGGTATATTGTTTTCGTAAAGAATTTTAATATTCTTTATGTAATCAAGTAATTGCAGATTTGAAATTAGTTCAATAATTAAGTCATAGTTTTTTTTTGAAAATAAATTTTTGTCTAAGTTGGTTTTTAAATAATTCCAATAGTTTAGTAATAATTTGTTCAAACTATCATTTAAAATATAATAATGTGAATTATTAGTAAAATTTAAATTTGTTTCCATAATTACCTCTCGAATTAAGGCTATATTAACATAAACTTTAAAATGCGTCAAACATTTTCTTTAATTTTGTTAATTAAAACACATTCTCTATTGTAAACTGAACCTAATGAAAAATCCTTTTTTGTTTCACTAAATACTCTTTCTATAGCTATTCTTCTATTGTAATCAAATGGTTTATTAAATATCATTTTAACAGAATTATCATTATCATGCTCATTTCTATCTAAATAGTATGGGTCAAATATATAAACATAATTTTTAGTTATTTTAGTTATAATTACATAATGTTCACATTCTTGATAACATCTTATAAAAACTACACCATCATTATTTATATATTCTTTCATTTTTTCTAAAGTAATTTGTTCTTTTTCTAGTCTTATACACTTAACATTAAAATTGTTTTCATTAGTATAATTTGTTATCCACTTTGTTAATTTTTTTATTGCCTCTCTACTAGTTCCGCCTTGTCCAAGATTGCCTTTATCATCATAGCAGTCCAATGTGTATTTAAATATCGATTTAACTAATAAAGCTGGTATTTCTTCTCTTTCAAATAAGTAACTAAATGCATTTAAAAGCGATACTGTTCCACAATCAAATTCTGTTACTTGAAATCTTAATGGTATTTTCATAAATTCTCCTTATAAAATTTTACTTTTCAATATTTCACTTGTAAAATCATATGTTTCTTCACATAATTTATTAAGTCTTTCATTATGTGCTTTTCTTTTTTCGGGTGTGTTAACTTCATCCCAAGGTGCATACATTGCATTGACTAATGTATCTAAATTTTCACATATTATTTTTGCATTTTCCTCTCCTAAGTATTCAATCCAATCATTATCTTCTTTAAATTGTGCTCTAAATAATAGTTTTTTTAGTTCATCATTTTGTAATAACAATTCAGCAATTCTACTGGCTCTACCATAGCTCTTTATTTGATACTCTCCTGTTATTAACTCGCATATTTTTGCAGTAGTAACTGAATTTAATGCTTCTTCGATACCTAACATACTTGTTTCTTTTACCTCTATTTTACCATTTTCTATATCACATATATCTTTATTTAAACCAGTTGAATCATATACTTTACCATTTATAAGTTTTTCTTTTTTATATCCTTTAATAGCGTGACATAGTTCATGTACAATTGTATCGAGTTTGTTATTGTCTAAAACAAATTCTTTTTTATATGGAGTTCTTATATATACAATTGATTTTGATTCTAAGCCTTTATCTGTAATTTTTATATTTTTATGATAGAAAGCACCACCTGTTGTTGGTATTTGCCATTTTTCCTGTGTGTTAAAGTAAGTATTTAAATAATCTTGCATATTCTCGGTAGGTCCTTGTATATGTATTTCACATTCATTAATAGTGCTCAAAATCATTTCAGTATGTTCTTCTCCATATACTTTAATAATCGCAGGTATAACAGAATTTAACAACCTTATCATATCATCAGAATAGTTAAATTTTATTTTTAAATTATCTAAATAGTTTTCCATAGTTAACTCCTAAATTATATTATTTTTTCCTATTAATTTTTCAAGAAGTTTTAATGCATAATTATGATAATCTATTCCAGAGTGACTCATACATAAATCTTTTAATATTTTAACATCTAAATTATAATCAAAAAGGTCTAATGCTGTTTTTAAAACACAAGCATCTGTATCAATCCCACATAAATAGATTGTATTTATATTATTAATTTTTATATATTCTTTTAGTTCTTCAGTTAATGCTGTATATGTTTTCTTAGTAAATATTTTATAATTATCAGTGTTTAGAACAATTTCTCTATCTTCATCTTCTACACATCCTATATAATTTAATTTATTATAAAAATTATTATCAAGTTCATTTATAAATTTAGTAAAGCATACATAATCTAAAGTATTTGTTTCAATATAATCTTTTATTTTATCAGGTATATCTTTTGTATTTTCATTTATAAAATTATTTTGTAAATCTATAATTAATAACATATTTTTCATATCATTCACCTAACTTATTTATATCATCAGTTATTTGTTTAGTCAAATTATATTGGTATTATTGTGTAAAGTAAATTGTTCTTTTATTTAATTATTAAGATTAAAATAAAAGACTTTTTAATATAACTTTGATATAATTGTTTTAGGTTTAGGTGATAAAGTGAAAAGTTATGTTAAAAAACAATTTATTAGATTTAGAGTTTATTTAATATTTGATGCTTATAAAAGAACTAAGTATATAGTTAAAAAGAATATTTTTTATAGTGTAGGTGATAATTTCTTTTTTCAACCAAGAAAGTTACCAAGTGATGCTAAAATGATTAGTTTTGGTAATAATGTTACAGTTGCTAGTGATGTAACTTTTATAAATCATGATATTATACATAATGTTTTAAATAATATGGGATATAATAAATATTATCCTTATTATTTGAGACCTATTAAAGTTGGAGATAATGTATTTATAGGGTCCAATAGTGTGATTCTACCAAATATTAAAATAGGAAATAATGTTATCATTGGTTCTGGAAGTGTAGTTACAAAAGATATACCTGATAATACTGTCGTGGGTGGAAATCCTGCTAAGAAGATATGTACTTTTGATGAATATGTTTCTAAAAGAGAGAAAACTTATACTAATGATATTATAGAAGTAGATAATTTATGGAGAATGTTTAATGATGAAAAAGATAATAAATAATAATAAATTCTTAAAAATATTCTTGTTTATGCAACCGTTTTTAGATGTTTTAGCTGCGGTGTTAATCTATAATAATGTTGATAACTTTGTTACATCTTTGATTAGATTAGTATTTATGGGATTAATGGTTTTATATTTATATTTTGGAGAGTATGAAAATAAAAAGAAAACTTTAATATATGTATCAACTTTAATTATGACAATTATTATTCATACATTAATTATGGTATTTGATAAAGATATGAGTGTATTTATGTATGAATTTAAGAATACAATATCAACTTATTATTTTGTATTTTTGTTGATAAGTTTAGGAGTTATTTACAAAGATAATAAAATTAGTAAGAAAGAGCTTATGTATTTGTGGATAATTTATGTTTTATTAACATTTATACCTAATGTTCTTGGTATTGGATTCAAAAGTTATTCACATAGTAAAACAGGTATGACTGGATGGTTTTATTCAGCAAATGTAGTAGGTTCTATATTAGTTATTATATTACCTATAATATTGATTGAAATAAAAAAATTACCTAAGCTTTTAATAGTTATTTTAGGTGCATTGGTACTTTATAGCGTATTTAGTTTAGGAACTAAGACACCTGTTTTAGGATTAGGTATAATACTATTTTTTAATCTTTTATATTATGTTTATAAATTATTTAAATCTAAGAAAAAGAAAAGTATTGTTATAATATTTAGCAGTTTAATATTACTTTGTGGAGTTAGTGCTTATGTGATACCTAAAACAAGCTTTTATGAAAATTTAAAAATACATTATAACTTTTTAAAAAAGAATGATGTTAAAATATTTAGTAAAGAATTTTTAGATCATTTTGTATTTAGTCAAAGGCTATCCATGGAAGAAAGAACTAGACATAATTATAATAAAAGTCATATTCAAGAAAAGATATTTGGTATAGGTTATATAGAAAATTATAGTACAGATTCAGTTAATCTTAAAATAGTTGAAATGGATTATTTTGATATATTTTATAGAGAAGGTATTATAGGATTTATTTTATTCTTTATACCAATTATATATATGATAGTAATGTTTTTTAAAAATAATTCTATTAATTTTGTGAGTGTTAATATGTTTATATCTATATTGTTAATAATGCTACTTGCTTTATTTCAAGGACATATATTTATTACACCTGCGATTAGTATATTTGTAGCATTAATATTAAATATGGGAAGGAGTAAATTAAGTGAATAGGTTTAAAGATATTATTATAATTGTTTTAATTAGTTGTATACTTGTATTAGCATATTTCTTGTATAAAAATAATTCTAAAAATTGTGGAGAAGTTAGTGATGAAGAAAAATACAAATTATATGTTAATAATTATAAAAAAAGTATGAATAATTTAAATAGTAATAATGAACAATATAGAAATATTAAAATGATTAATAGTGAAGTAGTAGGTAGTTATACATTAATGGTTAATACTAATAATGAGTTAATTTTAAATCAAGGTGGTAAGTATGAAGATTATGTGATGGCTAAAGATGTAGTTAATTTCTTTATAGTTGATGAAGGAAATGGTGGATTTAATTATGTTTACTATACTACTTTGGATGGCTCATTATATACATTTTGTGTTGAGATGGGAGAACAAGATATAGAAAAATTAAATTTTAAATATATTGTAAATGTAATAGACAATAATATAGAGTATTCTATTGGAGATGATGGATGTACTCCTTTATTTATAGATATTCTAGGAAATGTTTATAGCAAATATTAATATTTCTTTTTCTTTTATAATTTTTATAGTATAATTAATTTAGAGGGTGATAGAAGTGAATTTTAATGTAAATGGACATAATGTATTTTTAATAGTGGCTGTTACTTTTGTTAGTTCAATTATATTCGTTTATCTTAGTAAGTTGGTGGCTATTCATACTGGAATTATGGATGTTCCTAATAAAAGAAGTGCTCATAAGAAACCTACACCTTTATTAGGTGGAATTGGAATATTTTTGTCATTTTTACTTGGATATATTTTATTTGGTAAAGAAAGTACTTTAATGTTATCTATTTTAATAGCATCATTTTTAATATTATTACTTGGTATATTCGATGATATTAAACCAATAACGGCAAAAATTAAATTTTTAGTTCATATTTTAGTAGCATGTATTATAGTGTTTTATGGTGGTTTAAAGTTAGATTATTTTGATATGTTTAGTATAAATGCTTATTTAGGTATATGGTCTTATCCAATAACTATTTTGCTAATAGTATCAATTATAAATGCCATTAATTTAATAGATGGATTGGATGGTTTATGTGCTGGTATAAGTTCTATTTATTTTTTAACTATTGGAATAATTGCTTTAATTTTAAATAAATTAGGTGGACTTGATATAATGCTTTCATTTATTATGTTTGGTGCTACAACAGGTTTTCTTGTTCATAATTTTCCGCCAGCTAAAATATTTATGGGAGATACAGGAAGTACTTTTTTAGGATTAATGATAAGTGTTATTATGTTACTTGGATTCAAAACTGTTACTTTAACAAGTTTAATAATACCAATGGTACTTTTGATTTTACCTATTATTGATACTTTATTTGCTATTATAAGAAGAACTATACATAAAAGACCTATTGGTGAAGCTGATAAAGAACATATTCATCATCAATTATTAAAGAAATTAAGTACTAGAAAAACTATTTTAATAATTTATTTTATAGATATGATATTTAGTGCTGTTACTATTTTATATAGTATTGGTTATAGAAAAGAAATGGTTATATTTTATGTGTTGTTGGCTTTTCTAATACTATTTTTAGTGTTTAAAACTAATGTTATATTTGATAATGGAAAGAAAGTGAATAAATAATGAAAGTATGTATTTTAGGGAGTGGAGCATATGGTCTTGCTTTAGGAAGTATTTTTAATAGAAATAAACATAATGTTGTTATGTGGACTTTTAGTAAAGAGGAAGAGAAATTATTGAAGCTAAAAAGAGAAAGTAGTAAATTACCTGGTTATATTATTCCTGATAATGTTAAGATAACAAGTAGTATTAAGAGAGCTTTAAATAAATCAAATTTAGTTGTTATAGCTGTACCAGCTTTTGCTGTAGATAGTACTTCTAAATTGATAAGTAAGTTTATAACTAAAGATATGCATATTTTAATTGCAACTAAGGGTATTGAAAATGATACGTGTGATTTTTTGACTGATGTAGTCGAAAGATATATAAATAGTAATAAGATTGCTGTTATATCAGGACCAACTTTTGCTAGAGATATAGTATTAAATGTACCTGTTGGACTTAGTTTGGCTACTACTAATGTTAGAACTAAGAATTTTATTAAAAAAGCAATGGAAAGTGATATTGTTAAGTTAAGAGATACACAAGATGTTATTGGTGTGCAAATCTGTGGAGCAATAAAAAATGTAATGGCAATTGCTTCAGGTATATTAGATGGAATGAATGTTACAGATTCAACAAAGGCTTTGTTTTTAACTGAAAGTTTAAATGATATTAAAGAATTAATAGATGCATTAGGTGGTAATAAGAAAACTATTCTTTCATTTAGTGGATTTGGTGATATTTTAATGACTTGTACAAGCACTAATAGTAGAAATTTTAGTTATGGTCATTTAATTGGTGAAGGAAAGTTAGAAGAGGCTAAAATATATGGAGAAAATACAACTGTAGAAGGATTATATACTTTAAAAAGTATTAAGGAATTAATTAAAAGAGAACATGTTAAAATGCCAATAGTAGATTTAATAAGTGATATTATTATTGGAAATAAAAATAAAGAAGAGATATTAAGATTTCTTATAGAAAAGTAAATAGTGATATTTCTTTTTCTTTTTCTGTGTAGTATAATATTTAATCAGGAGATGAATTATGAATAAGTTTATAGCATTAATGTTACCTAGTAGTTTGGGTACAATTATTTATTTAAGAAATACAACTAAAGAAAATGAAAAGTTAGGAATTTATGTTTATTTATTAAATACTTTGTTAACAAATATTATTAGCTATGTGTTTATGTATAGTGTAAAAGGAATTAAATCATTTAATTTTACTAATATGTTTACTGTTAAGTATTCTTTGTGTAGTTTAATTATTTCTATTTTTTTAAGTATTCTTTTTGTAATAGTAAGTAAAAATATTAAATTAAATGTTGAATTTAAAGAGGTAATAAATAATGAAGGAAAAGTTGAAGTTAGGGAAGAAAAAAATTCTAGTAAAGAAACCAAAAAAAGAAAAAATATTAAGAATAATAAATAATATAGTTTCTATTTTAATATTAGTTTTAGGTATTGGAATCTTTTGTTTAAGTTTTTATATAGAGAAGTTTTTAAGTAAAGTTAGTTTTTATGAAATTGTTTATTATTTAATTAGTCCTAAAACTGGATTTGGAAGTTCAGTATTTTATGAAGGTGTTAAAGCTTGTGCTGGTTTGTTTATTTCACTTTTGATAATTTTACTTATACCTATTATAAATAGTAAGAGAGTAAAAATAAGTTTACAAATTAGGAATAAAGATATTAAATTGTATCCGGTATTTTATAAGTATAAATTTGTATATTCTTTAATAGTGTTAGCCATGAGTGCAGTGTTTATTATGTTTAAATTAGGAGCGCATACTTATATTAAGAATAATTTAACAAGTGGAGATATTTATGAAACTAGTTATGTAAATACTAATGAAGTTAAGATTAAGTTTCCTGAAAAGAAGAAAAATTTAATTATTTTATATCTTGAAAGTATGGAAGCTAGTTTAGTTTCTCCAGAAAATGGTGGAGTATTTAGTAAGTCAAGAATACCTGAATTAGAAAAATTAGCTTTAAATAATATTAGTTTTTCAAATACTGATAAGTTAGGTGGAGGTAATGTTGCATCAAATGCAACCTGGACGATCGCAGCTACGGTGGCATCTACTTCTGGTACACCTGTTTTATCCGATATTGGTAATAGTTATGATAAGATAGAAAAATTTATGCCTAATGTAGTAACTTTAGGAGATGTATTAAATAAAGAAGGATATAACCTTGAACTAATTCAAGGAACAGGTAAATATTTTGCTGGAACTGATAAATATTATATAACACATGGTAATTATGAAATACTTGATTACTATGAAATGATAGATAGAGAATTGGTACCTGAAGGTTACTATGTTTGGGAAGGTGTTGAAGATAAAAAGGTATTAGAATTTTCTAAAGATGAAATACTTAAATTAGCAGAAGAAGAAAAACCATTTTCTGTAAGTATATTTACAATGGATACTCATTTTAAAGATGGTTATGTAGATTCTAGTTGTAGTAATAAGTTTAGTGAACATTTATCTAATGCTTATGCTTGTTCATCTAAGATGGTTAATGAATTTATCAATTGGTTAAAAAAACAAGACTTTTATAAAAATACTACTATTGTTTTAATAGGAGACCATTTGAATATGAATACTAATTATTTTAGTGAATATCCTGAATATAATAGAACTATATATAATACTTTTATTAATTCTAGTGTTACTGATGTTAGTCATACTAAGAATAGATTATTTTCAGCATATGATTTATATCCAACAATTTTGGCTAGTGTAGGAGCAGAGATTGAAGGAGATAAGATAGGATTTGGAGTTAATTTATTTTCTGGTAAAAAGACTATGTTTGAAGAATTGGGTATAAATGAATTTAATACTGAATTATTAAAGAGAAGTACTTATTATAGTAAATATATTACTAATTATACTGAGATTGCTAAATTAAATGAAGAAAAGAATAGTAAAAATAATGTTAAGGATTAACTACTTAGTTTGACTAGGTAGTTTTTCTTTTATTATTTTGATATAATTATAATGAATGGAGACTAAGTATGAAAGATTTTATAAGTGTAATAATACCAATTCACAATAGTGCTAAATATTTGGATAAGTGTATACAAAGTATATTGAATCAAAGTTATGTAAAATTAGAAATTTTGTGTATTTTAAATGGTTGTACAGATAATAGTCTAGATATAGTTAGTAAATATAAAGATAGAGTTATTATTAAAGTTTTAGAAGAAGCAAGTATAAGTAAGGCGAGAAATCTTGGAATTAAAGAGAGTACTGGTGAATATATTGCATTTATTGATAGTGATGATACTATTGAGTTTACTTATTTTGAAGAATTGTATAAAAGTATTATTTATGAAAAAAGTGATTTAAGTATATGTGATATTTGTGAAGTATATGAAAATATAGATAGGGTTATATATGATAATGATTATCCTAAGAATACTATTAATAAAAGGGCTATATTAGAAAATTTAGATAAATTTAGATTAGGGCCTGTTTATAAATTATATAAATCTAGTATTATTAAAGATAATAAAATATTATTTCCTGAGTTAAAGTATGAAGATATTTATTTTGTTTTATCTTATATATTAAAGTGTAATAGTATATCTAAAGTTAATAAAAATCTATATAATTATATTATACATTCTAATAGTGAACAAACTACTGTTGATATGAGATTATTTGATATATTTGATGTTATTAAATTATGTGATAGTTTAACTAGTGAAAAGAGTTATTTAAATATTAAAGTTAATTTATTATGTACTTATTCTTTAAAAACCAGGTATATGAAAGATAATAAGTTAAGAAATGAGTTTATTGAAAGAGCATATTTTGAACTCAATAATATAGAGTTTAAGAAAAGTAAATATATAAAAAAGTGTAGTTTTATTAAAAAAATTATATTAAAACATAAGAATTTGGTTAAAATTTATACTTTTTTGTATTCAAAAGTACATTAAAAATTGATTAAAGTGATTAAAAAAGTTATAATAATATATGTAAAGGAGTAAAGATGATTAAAGCAATATTAGCAAATTTTAAGAAGTATTCGTTTCTTATGAGTCAAATGATTATGAGAGACTTTAAAGTTAAATATAAAAGAAGTGTACTTGGGGTAATGTGGAGTTTGTTATATCCTGTATTGATGATGGCTGTTATGGCACTTGTATTTTCTAATATGTTTAAGTTTAAAGTAGAAGGAGTAAATTATTTAGTATATTTAATGACTGGTCTTGTTATGTTTAACTATTTTAGTGAGGCGTCTACTAGTGCGATGTCATCAGTTATATCAAACTTTTCGTTAATTAATAAAGTTTATATACCGAAATATATATTTCCATTATCTAAGTGTTTATTTGTAGGTATTAACTTTTTATTAACATTGATACCACTATTTATTATAATTTTAGTAACTGGTACACCTGAAACTAGATGTGTTATTAACATTTATTATTTATTACTTCCATATGCGATTTTGTGTATGTTTGTATTTACTATTGGTATAGGATTTATATTGTCTACAATAGCAGTTTTCTTTAGAGATATATTATATATTTATGGAATAGTTATGACTATTTGGAATTATTTTACACCTGTATTTTATGATTTAAGTATTTTACCGGTTAAATTACAAGCATTTTTTAAATTTAATCCTTTGTATCAATTTATTAATTTTGTAAGAACTATTATACTTTATGGTCAAATTCCAAGTGTAGAAAATTTCTTGGGTTGTGCATTTTATGCAGTATTTGCATTTTTCTTAGGTTGTGTAATATTTAAGAAGAATCAAGATAAATTTGTTTATTACTTATAGTGGAGGTCTTATGATTGATTTAAAGAATGTAACAATGAAGTTTAATTTAGGTATTGAAAAAAATAATTCTTTTAAGGAAACATTTATTAATATGTTTAATTCTAAAAAAGAAAAACCAGTTCCATTTTATGCCTTGAAGGATGTAAGTTTTCATGTTAGTCCAAGTGAAGTTGTTGGGATAATAGGAAAAAATGGTGCGGGTAAGAGTACATTATTAAAGATTGTTAGTGGTGTTATGAAACCAACTAAAGGGAAAGTAACAGTTGGGGGATCTATTTCTCCGATGATAGAACTTGGTGCAGGTTTTGATATGGAACTTACAGCTAGAGAAAATATATTTTTAAATGGAGCGGTTTTGGGTTATTCAAAACAATTCTTAGAAGATAAGTTTGAAGAAATAGTGGAATTTTCTGAACTTAGAGATTTTTTAGATGTTCCAATTAAAAACTTTTCTTCTGGTATGGTTGCAAAACTAGCATTTTCAATTGCGACAATTGTAAATCCAGAAATATTAATAGTAGATGAAATATTAAGTGTTGGAGATATTAAGTTTCAAGAAAAAAGTAGAAATAAAATGATGGAAATGATTAAAGGTGGAACTACTGTACTAATAGTAAGTCATTCGCTTGAGCAAATTAAAGAATTGTGTACTAAAGTTATTTGGCTTGAACATGGTAAGATTGTTGATATAGGAGATCCTATTAAAGTATGTGATGAATTTGCTAAAAAAACCTTGGGGGCATAAATGATTGAAAAGATTACTTATTATTATAAAAATAATGGATTATTAAGAACTTGTAAATGGTTATTTTTTAAACCATGGAATATTCTAAGTAAAAAAATTAATATATATAAAAGCATTAATTTAAAAAATGGTAATATAAAAGATATTTCTAATATAAAAGAAAAAAGAGTTTTTATTTTTGCGGGTGTTCCATATTTTGATATTGGTGGAGGACAAAGAAGTAGTCAGTTGGCTAAAGAATTTAATAAACTAGGTTATGACGTTATTTATATTTATAATACTCCTAGTAATGAAAGTAAAATTTATAAATTAGAGTTTCCTACTGTAATTCATAAATATATAAAAAAGTTTAGTATAGAAGAATATAAAGAATTAATCAAAAAAAATGATATGGTTATTTTTGAGGTACCAAGTAAAAATTATTTAGAATATTTAGAATTATCACGTTTAAATAATTTAAAAATTGTGTATGAGAATATTGATAATTGGGAAAGTTTAGGTAAAGATTTTCTTGATAAAGAGGTTTTAAAAAATTTTTTGTCTAATGTAGATTTAATAACTGCAACAGCAAAACCTTTAAAAGAACAAATAGATAATTATTTAAAGGAATTTAAAATTAAAGATAAAAAAGTTATATATTTAGCTAATGCAGTAAATGATAATTTATTTGATCCAGATAAACCATATGACATGCCTAATGATTTGATTTTAGGAAATAAAACTTTTTTGTATTATGGTTCTTTATGGGGATCATGGTTTGATTGGGATATTATTAAAGAAATATCTTCGTTGGATAAAAATTATAAAATATATTTAATAGGTGATGATAGAAATATAGATAGTATTAAAAATAATTTAAGTAAAAATGTTGTCTTTTTAGGTCTTAAAAAGCAAAGTGAGTTACCTGCTTATTTAAAATATGTTGATTATGCCTTGTTACCTTTTAAGACTGATACAATTGGCAATTATGTATCTCCACTTAAAATATTTGAGTATATATCTATGAATAAAAATGTAATCGCAACATGTTTACCGGATATTGTGGGATATCCAAACACATATTTTGTTAGGAATATTAAAGACTTAAAAGAAATAATAAAAGAAGATAAAGAAGTAGATATTGTAAAAAGAAATGAATTTATAAAAAATAATAATTGGAATAATAGAGTTTCAGTTATTATTAAAGAATTAGAGGTGTAAGACATGAATGAGAAAGATTTAAGAAGTTATAATGTATTAAAAAGATATAAAGTTATAGGATTAGTTAATAAGGCTTTAGTAGTTAAGGATTCTGGATTTAAGGGATTAATGAATAAATCTAAAGAAAAAAAAGATTTAAAAAAATATAAATTGAAATCAGGAGAAGTATTAACTAATGAAGCTAAATTAAAACTAGAAGTTGGAAGTATAGATGTTGTATTAGAAAATTCTAATATGTATGAAGATGTTAGTAAAGAATTAAAAGATGAAAAAGTAACATATTATTATTTAAATGGAACACAAAAAAGTAAACTTAATAAATTAAATAGCTTTGATTTTCCTAGATTATTTGTTAATCGTGCTTTTATATATGTTACTAATAAAAAAGTAAATGTTTCAGATTTTTATTATTGTATAAATGTAAATTATAAGAACTTAGATAAAATTAAAGAGATTTTAAATAGTAATGAAGGATTAAAATTATATGGAAATTATAATACAATAAATAATATTACTGTTAAAGCATCAACTTTCTTTAATGATATTGGTACCAATTATTATTCAGGTGGTGCAGAAAGATATTTAATTGATTTACATGAGGTATGTAATGAAATGGGATTTAATTTAGATATTTATCAAAATGGTTCTAAGCCTTATTTTAGAAAGTATAATAATATTAATGTTATTGGATTAAAACCTATTGGAATTAAAAATGCATTTAATTATGAATTTATGGATAGACAAACTAAAAATTATATTTATGAAACAAAGTTTAAGTCTAATTTGCATATTTATTCAGCTTTTCAAGAATGTTATCCAAATCATATAGGACCTTCTATTGGAATAAGTCATGGTATAAGTTGGGATAGTAAATGTAATAATTATCAAAATGGTATTGAGTTTTGGAATTCTAATAAGTGGTTTATTGATAGTGCTCATATGTGTGATAAATTAGTTTCTGTAGATACAAATACTGCTAATTGGTTTCAAACTATTAATTTTGATATTGGAAATCGTAAATTTCATGTTATACCAAATTATGTTGATACTAAGGAATTTTCACCTAGAAAAGATTATTTAGAAAAGAGAGATAAAATAGTTATTACTTATCCAAGAAGACTTTATGAAGCAAGAGGTTTGTACATTACTTTAGATGTTGTTGATGATATTTTAGAAAAATATGATAATGTTGAATTTCACTTTGTAGGTAAAGGCTTTCAAGAGGATTTAGATAAAGTTGAAGAAAAAGTTAAGAAATATAATGGTAGAGTTAAATGTTATAGTAAGAGCCCATATGAAATGCATGAAGTTTATAAAATGAGTGATATTAGCTTAATACCAACTCAATATAGTGAAGGAACAAGTTTATCATGTTTAGAAGCTATGGCATCTGGTAATATAGTGGTGGCAACTCGTATAGGAGGACTTACTGATTTAATTTTAAATGAATATAATGGATATTTAATTGAACCTGATAAAGATTCTTTGAAGGCTACATTAGAGAAAATTTTAGATAATTTTGAATCTCATAAGGAAATGAAGAAAAATGCAATTAAAGTAGCAGAAAAATTTAATAAAAATACTTGGAAAGATAAGTGGAAACAAGTAATTTCTAGTATGAATTTAAAGGGTAATTCTAAAACTAATGAATTAGTTGAATTCTATTTAGAAGATGTTAAGTCTTTAGATGATAAAGTATATGATTTAGTAAAAAAAGAATTGATTGATGGAAATTTGGTTTATCTTAAATTTAAGAATGCTTTAAAAAATGATAATCTTACTGGTAATTTATTACAAGTTGTTCCATATGATGAAGAAGTTGTATCAAAGGCAGTTAGAGTTTATTCTGATAAAAAGTTAAATATAAAAGATAGTATTGTTTTATAGAAAGAGAGGATTTATTATATGATAAAAGTTATGACTATTTTTGGAACTAGGCCAGAAGCTATTAAAATGGCTCCACTAGTTAAAGAGTTGAAATCAAGGAGTGAAATTGAAACAACAATATGTGTTACTGCTCAACATAGAGAAATGCTTGATCAAGTATTAAATACATTTAATATTGTACCTGATTATGATTTAAATATTATGAAACAAGGTCAAACTTTAGGTGATATTACAAGTAGAGTTCTTACTGAAATTGATTCGGTTATTAAAGAAGTAAAACCTGATATTATATTAGTTCATGGAGATACTACTACGACTTTTGCTGGGGCCTTAGCAGCTTTTTATAATCAAGTGTCTATTGGACATGTAGAGGCAGGTTTAAGAACTTATGACAAATATTCTCCATATCCAGAAGAAATGAATAGACAAATGGTTAGTTGCTTAGCCGATATGCATTTTGCTCCCACTTTGTTAAGTAAACAAAATTTATTAAATGAAGGTAAGGATGAAAAAAATATTTATGTTACTGGTAATACTGCGATTGATGCAATGAAAATGACTGTTTCTAAAGATTATACAAATGAAACTCTAGATTGGGTAAAGGATTCTAGAATGATATTATTGACTGCACATAGAAGAGAAAATTTAGGAGATCCTATGTATAATATTTTTAGAGCTGTTAAAAGAATTGTTGATGAGTTTGATGATGTTAAAGTGGTTTATCCAATACATTTAAATCCTAAAGTAAGACAAATAGCTAATGAAGTTTTTGGGGATAATGATAAAGTAAGATTAATAGAACCTTTAGAAGTATTTGATTTTCATAATTTTCAAAATAAGTCTTATATTATTCTTACTGATAGTGGTGGTATTCAAGAAGAAGCACCTTCTTTAGGGAAACCTGTTTTAGTTTTAAGAGATACTACAGAAAGACCAGAGGGTATTGAAGCAGGAACACTTAAATTAGCAGGTACTGATGAAGAAACTATTTATCAAATGACAAAGGAATTATTAACTAATAAAGAAGAATATGATAAAATGTCTCATGCAAGTAATCCTTATGGAGATGGTGAGGCAAGTAGAAGAATAGTAGATGCTATAATAAATAAATTTGGAAATAAATAATAGAGATAATTATGATAAAAAAAATTAAAGAATATAATAATTTAAGAAAGTATTTAAAGTATATTAATAATTTATATGGTGAGTATTTTTTAAAGGATATTATGCCTGAGTTTAAAACTATAAAAAAGAATATTGATAATGGTGTTTATAAAGGTATTATTGTTTATTCTACTGCTGTAATGTGGGAACCAATACAAAGACCACACCATTTTCTTAAAAGTTTTGCTGAGGATGGCTATTTATGTTTCTTTTGTGAAACTAATTTAAAAGAAAATTATATTATTAAGGAAAAATTTAAAAATGTTTATTTGGTTAATGGTGAAGAAAAGTTAATATCGTTGATTAAAGATCAGAAAGTTATATTTTTAATTACATATTTTTTACAGTATGTATTTGCTAGATATTTTGATAATAAAATTGTTTGGTTTGATTTATTGGATAGGTTAGACTTTATGTCATATCATAATTTATATTCTAAAAAAGTATATAGTGAGATTATAAAAAATGCAGATATTATAACATATACAAGTAATAATTTAAAACACTATTTAAATGGTAATAAAAATGCTATTTTGGTACCTAATGGTGCTAATGTAGAGGATTTTAAAATTGAGAATGATTGTATTGTACCAAATGACATGGAGAATATTTTAAAAGATAATAAACCTGTATTGGGATATTTTGGTGCTATTGAGAAGTGGTTTGATTTTAAATTGATTAATACTTTAGATAAATCTGATAAATATAATGTTGTTTTGATTGGTAAAATAGGTGATAACTTAAATTATGAAAAGTATAATTTTAAAAATGTACATTTTTTAGGACCAAAACCATTTAATGAACTTAAAAATTATGCAAAGTATTTTGATGTTGCGATGATACCTTTTATTGTTAATAAATTAACTAATACTGTGTCACCGGTCAAGTTTTATGAATATATGGCTTTAGGATTACCTGTTATAACTACACCTATTTATGAAATGAAACAATATAAATTAAGTGTTTTAAAATTTGTTAATATAGATAATGTCATAAAGGAAACTGATATATTATTAAATATGGATAAAAAAATTATAAAAGAAACTACTAAAAAGGTTGCTGATGATAATACATGGAAGGAAAGAATTAAGGTAGTTAAGGAAAAATTAAGATAATAGAAATATTGTCTTTTTTTAAAGTTCTTAGGAAAATGTGATAGTGTTTTGGTTAATCTTTATGTTAATATTCTATATAGTTTTAGTTAATAACATTTAAATTGCATTTCATACACACTTATAGTATAATTGTTGTTAGTAAGGAAAAGTGATTTTATGAAAGTAATTGGTGTATATAGAAAATGTGATTTTGTTACTATGTTAGGGACGTGTTTCGCTATTAGTGGAATTATTTGTGCTTATAATTTTAAAACAACATTTGCAGTTTTTTGTTTAATTTTTGCAGCTATTTGTGATGCATTTGATGGAGTAGTTGCTAGAAGGTTTTTTAGTTTGAAAGAACATCAGATATATGGAATTGAGTTAGATAGTTTAAGTGACGCTATTAGTTTTGGAGTACTTCCAATGTTAATATCTTTAAATTTAACAGTACAAAATGTTTATACTTATGCTATTAGTGTGTTTTTTGTATTATGTGGTGTCATAAGATTAGCATACTTTAATATGTTATCTACTACTAAAAAAGGTAAACATGATGAATTTTTAGGTGTTCCTATTACAGCAAGTGCTATAGTAATACCTATGGTATATTTTGTTACATTTTTAATAGGTAGAAAGTTTAGATATATAATATTTCCAGTAACATTACTTTTACTTGGTTTATCTTATATAATACCTATTAAATTAAAAAAACCAACAGCTAGAGAAAAAATTATGTTGTCAATTATGGGAATTATAGCTATAATAGTATGTATACTTAAAATAAAATTTTAATAGAATTTTATTTTTTTTTAAATATTATTACTATTGCATGGTATAATATTAACAAGAGGAGTATTATGAAGAAAATTACAATATTGTCTTTACATTTAGGTGTAGGTGGAATAGAAAAGTATATTTCTAGTTTAAGTAAAATGTTATGTGATGATTATGAAATAGAAATGATTATTACATATAAACTTAAAGAAGTACCATCATTTAATATAAATAATAAGATAAAAATTACATATTTAATAGATGGTGGACCTAATAAAGATGAGATAAAAAAATGTATTAGAAGAAAGAAATATTTTAAATTAATAACTGAATTATTTAAGGCTGTTAAAATATTAAGATTGAAGAAATCTAGAACTAAGAAAGCACTTAAAGAGTTAGATACTGATTATTTGATTACTACTAGAACATATGAAACTAAGTTAGCTAATAAAATACTTAAGAAAAGTAATATTAAATTAATAGCAACAGATCATAATTATCCTAGTAAAAAATATAAGAAGGAATTAATTATGAGTACTACTAATTATGATAGATTAATTTTAGTTAATAGTGAAATAAGAGATATTTATAGAAAAGAAATAGGACTTAAAGCAGTAAGTATAAATAATTTTATAGATGAAATATCTAAGGAAAAGAGTGATTTAAGTACTAAAAATATTATAGCAGTAGGTAGACTTTCTAAGGAAAAAGGTTTTATTGATTTAATTGATATAATGTCTATTATAGTTAAAATGGATAAAGATGTTAAGTTAACTTTAGTAGGTGATGGGGAAGAGAAAGAAAATATTCAAAATAGAATTAAAGAACTTAAGTTAGAGAATAATATTAGATTAACTGGTTTCTTAAACCAAGAAGAGATTAGAAGTGAACTTTTAAAGTCTAGTATATTTTGCATGACTAGTTTAGTTGAAAGTTTTGGATTAGTAATATTAGAATCAATGAATATGGGAGTACCAGTAGTTGCTTTTGATTCTTCTGTTGGACCTAGAGTTCTTTTAAGTGATGGAAAAGGTATCTTAATTAAGGATAGAAATAAAGAAGAGTTTGCTAAGTGTGTTATAGATTTATTAAATAATAATAAAGTATTAAAAAGATTTGCTAATAATGCTAAGAAAAGTGTTGAAGAATATACTCCTGATGTTATAAAGAAAGAGTGGTTATCTTTATTAAAAGAAGTAGGTAATTGTAGTAGAAAAAGAGTTATGTTTATATCTAGTACTGGTGGACATTTAAATGAAATGTTGATGCTTAAAAGTATGTTTAATAAGTATAATTATTCTTTAATTACTGAGAATACTGAGTCTAATAAAAATCTTAAGAATAAGTATGGTAGAAAAAGAGTAGGTATGATGATTTTTGGAACTAGAAAGCATATGTTTACTTATGTGTTTAAGATAATTATGAATTCATTTAGAAGTTTATATTATTATATTAAGTTTAGACCACAATATATTATTTCTACTGGAGCGCATACAGCTGGACCAATGTGTTTATTAGGACATATTTTAGGTAGTAAGATAATTTTTATAGAAACATTTGCTAATAGTGAAACAAAGACTATAACAGGTAGTTTAGTTTATAAATTTGCTGATTTGTTTATAGTTCAATGGGAAAGTATGTTAGATAATTATCCTGATGCAACATTTGGGGGGTGGATATATTGATATTTGTAACTGTAGGTACACAAGATGCACCTTTTGATAGGCTTTTGAAGGCAGTTGATAAGTGCATATTTGATGGTACTATTAAAGAAGAAGTAATAGTGCAATGTGGTAAAACTAAATTTAAGTCTAAAAATATGAAAATGGTTAATTTACTTCCAATGGATGAATTTAAAAAGATAGTAAGTGAGGCAAGTCTTATAATAGCGCATGGTGGAGTAGGTACTATAACTGATGGAATAAATAATGGTAAAGTTGTAATTGCTTGCCCAAGACTAGCAAAGTATAAAGAAGCTGTTAATGATCATCAATTACAAATTATTAAACAATTTGCTAAAATGGGATTTATTATTCCTTGTTATGATCCAAAGGATTTAAAAAAGGCTATAGAAGATTCTAAGAAATTTAAAAATAAAAAGTATAAGAGTAATACTAATAATATGGTAAAACTTATAGAGAATTTTATTGATAATAATTAAGACCTTAGAGTCTTTTTTTATTAAGTTAATTTTTATTCGTATGAAAAATATGCATTTATAGCACAATATTCGTATGAGAAAATTGCAATACATTAACGTTAATTATAAATTTATATTATTTTAATACCTTATAAAGACTTTTTATTAAAAATTTGGTAAAATTATATTAGGATAGGTGATAAGATGAAAATAACAAGTGTAATGGATGGAAATGAAGCGTGTTTAACTGCAGCTTATAATTTTACTGAAGTAAGTGGGATTTATCCAATAACTCCTTCTAGCGCTATGGCAACTATGTGTGATAAATGGGCAAGTATGGGGAGAAAAAATATATTTAATGAAAAAGTAAGTGTTATTGAAATGCAAAGTGAAGCAGGTGCTAGTGCAATGATGCATGGAGCTCTACAAAGCGGTAGACTTGCAACTACATTTACTGCTAGTCAAGGATTATTATTAATGATACCTAGTATGTATAAGATGGCTGGAGAACTTTTACCTGGTGTTATTCATGTGGCAGCTAGAAGTTTATCTACACATGCATTATCTATATTTGGAGATCATCAAGATATATATAGTACTAGAAGTACAGGTTTCGCTATTTTAAGTAGTGCTTCTGTTCAAGACGCATATAATTTAGCATTAGTTAGTCATTTATCTAGTATTAAGGGAAGAGTACCTTTTTTACACTTTTTTGATGGATTTAGAACAAGTCATGAATTAAATAAAATATATACTTTAGAAAGTGATGATATAAAACCATTAATAGATATGGAAAGTGTATATAGATTTAGAAATAATAGTTTAAATATAGGTAAAAGTATTACAAGAGGATGTAGTGAAACTGAAGATGTTTATTTTCAAAATACAGAAGTTAGAAATAAATATTATGAAGAGTTACCTGATATAGTAAATAAATATATGGAAGATATAAATGAAATTAGTGGTGAAAACTATAAACCATTTAATTATTATGGAGATAGGAATGCTAAACATGTTATTGTAGCTATGGGAAGTGTTACAGATACTATTAGAAGTGTTGTGGATGATTTAAATAATAATGGTTATAGTACAGGGGTTATTGTTGTTAGACTTTATAGGCCTTGGAGTTCTAAATATTTCTTAAGTGTTTTACCTAAAAGTGTTGAAAAAATTACAGTACTTGATAGAACTAAAGAAGCAGGTAGTTTAGCTGAACCACTTTATTTAGATGTTGTTATGTCTTTAAAAGGAGAAAACATTGATATAGTAGGTGGAAGATATGGTTTATCTAGTAAAAATGTGGGACCAGAGGATATTAAAGCAGTATTTGATAATATGGAAAAAATGAAAATGAAAGATCATTTTACATTAGGTATTATAGATGATGTTACTAATACTAGTTTAACTGTTAAAGAATATAATCTCAAAACTGATTATAAAGAAATTAAAGTGTTTGGTTTTGGTTCAGATGGAATGGTAAGTGCTAGTAAGAATATAATTAAAGTAATTGGAAGTAAACCTGAAAATTATGTACAGGGGTATTTTGAATATGATTCTAAAAAAAGTGGTGGTGTTACAATTAGTCATTTAAGAATTAGTAAAAATAAAATAAATGCTCCTTATTATTTGACAAGTCCTAATTTAGTTGTAGTTTCTAAAGATTCTTATTTGAGTAAATATGATTTATTAGAAGGTATTAAAAATAATGGTATTCTCCTTATTAATAGTAGTATGAATGATATTGATCTTAATAAGTGTATGACATTAAAGATGAAAGAAACTATTAAAAATAATAATATTAAAGTTTTTATAAGTGATGCTGATAGTTTATCTAAGAAATATAATTTAAATGGTAAAATTAATAATGTTATCTCTTTCTATATATTAAAAATGCTTGGACTTAGTGGAGAAGATTTAGTTAAGTTTAAAGAAATGGTAAGAAAGACTTATAGTGATAAGGGTAATGATGTTGTTTTAAATAATATAAATGCTATAGATGAGAGTATTGATTATTTAAGAGAATTTGATAAGAAAGTGTTAACTTTTGAAAGTGAAGAAGATAAAGATTACACTATGATTGACAAGATGATTATTAGAAGAGGTAATATGCTTAAAGTTAGTGATTTTATTAATCATGAAGATGGTACTTTTGAAGGTGGAAGTAGTGCTTCTGATAAGAGAAAGATATCTAATTTAGTACCTAATTGGTGTAAAGAAAATTGTATTCAATGTAATAAGTGTGCATTCATTTGTCCACATTCAGTTATTAAACCAGTTTCTTTGACAGAAGAGGATGTAAATAGAAGTCCTATTAAGAAGGAAGAAACCATTAAAAGTATGGGAGAAGAGAATAAAGGATTTTACATAAGCATTAATAGTGATAATTGTACTGGATGTACATTGTGTTCTAAAGTTTGCCCTGGAAAGAATGGAGAGAAAGCTTTAGTAATGGGTAGTCCTATTAAAGATGAAGATATGATTTGTGACTATTTTAAAGATAATGTTTGTAATGATGAACATTTTTCTAAGTTTAGTGTTAAAGGACTTGGATTTATTAAGCCTGATTTAGAGTTTCCTGGTGCTTGTGCTGGTTGTGGTGAGACTGTTTATTTAAAGACTTTAACAAGTTTATTTAAGGGAGAAATAGTTATTAGTAACGCTACTGGATGTAGTTCTATTTATGGAGCAAGTTTACCTTGTACACCTTATAAAACACCATGGATAAGTTCTCTTTTTGAAGATAATGCTGAGTTTGGATATGGAATTTATACTGGGTATAAGAATGCTAGAAATAGAATAAAAGAGATTATGATAGAAACTAAGGATGAGGTTAGTAAAGAGGTAAAAGATACTTATAAGTTATGGATAGATAATAGTGAAGATGTAAATATTACTAATGAGGTAAAGGAAAAATTAAGTAAATCTAGTATACCAAGTGAGCTTAGAAGTTTGTTAGATTATATACCTTCTAGAAAAGTTTGGATAGTAGGTGGAGATGGATGGGCTTATGATATTGGTTATGGTGGACTTGATCATGTTCTTAGAAGTGGTGATAATGTTAAAGTTTTGGTTTTAGATACTGAGGTTTATTCTAATACTGGTGGTCAGACATCTAAATCAACTAGAATTGGGGCAATAGCTGAGTTTTCTAGTTATGGTAAATTGAAACCTAAGAAAGATTTATTTAAGGTAGCTATGGATATACCTAATTGTTATGTGGCAAGTATTAGTGCTGGGGCTAATGATATGCAAACTATTAAAGCATTTAAAGAAGCAAATGAACATAATGGGCCTAGTGTTATTATAGCTTATAGTCCTTGTATTGCACATGGTATAAGAGGTGGATTAAAAAATAGTATTGATGAACAAAAATTGTTAGTGGAAAGTGGATATAATATTTTAATGAGATATAATCCTGATGATGATAAGTTAACAATTGATTCTAAGGAACCTAATTTTAGTTTATATGAAACTGTTTTTGAAAAAGAAATGAGATATAAGAATTTACAAGAGATTAATAAAGAAGATTATAATAAGTTATATGAAGAACATATGAGAAATGCAAAAAAAAGATATGAATACTATGTAAACATATCTAAAAAATAACATAATAAAAGGATTGCCCCCCTGAGAGCAATCCGGAAAAAAGAATAAAAAGGGGTTGGCTAGTGTGATACTAGCACCAATTCGCCTATAAGTGAATTGGTAAGTCTATATACTAAACTAAAAGGGTTGTTTTGTCAACCTTTTTTTGATTAAATGTTAAATTCGTTGTGAAACCTTTGATATAATAACTATGAAAATAGGTGATATGATGTTAGGTGAAGTTATAAATAATTCTTCTGCTTAGAATCTAGAACTTATGAATTTAGTGATCCATCCTATGATTTTCATTAATCCATGGTATGTACAGATTATATATGAACCGCCATTGATATTAAGTAATTCTGTTTTACTTAATTCTTGCATATACATCACCTCCTGTCTCAATATTATAACAATGATTATTCAGATTTTAATGAAATAAATTATGTTTCAATAAAAAAGTAGTGTTTAATAATTGATTTATTAAAGTTAAGTGATAGAATGTTAGGATAGTTGTTTTTTTGTAAATTATTTATAAAAAGTAGTTGTAATAAATTAAAATATATAATAATTAGTTAAATTTAAAAACAAGTTATAAACTAATATAACTTGTTATATGCCTATTTAGTAGGTATTAATATTTCTTGTCCAATTGATAATGTTGAACCAGATAGATTATTAATATTTTTTAATTCATTAACTGTAACTCCATATGTATTTGCAATCTTCCAAAGTGAATCACCTTTTTTAACTTTATATGTGGTATAAGATTCAGTACCAGGTATTTTCAATATTTGTCCTATTTGTAGTGTATTTGAAGATAGGTTATTTAAACTTTTTATATCATTTACACTAACACCATATTTATTAGCAATTGTATATAAATTATCGCCTTTTACCACTACATAATTAATTCCAGCTGAAGTTGTTGGTTCTTTTTCTTCAACTTTTGTATCAGATACAGGGATTAATAATTTTTGTCCTACATATATAGTGTTACCTGTAAGTTTATTTGCGCTTTTTATTCTATCAACTGTGATTCCATAACTACTTGCTATTTTAGAAAGAGAATCTCCTGCCTTTACAGTGTATTCTATTCCTTTTGGTTCTTCTTTTACATCTATTTCTATGTTTTCTGTTTTAGGTATTAGTAATTGCTGATTAATAGTTAATGTTGTTCCTTTTAAGTTGTTAATACTCATTAGTGTATCTACAGTAGTATTGTATTTATTAGCAATTTTCCAAAGTGAATCACCAGATTTAACTGTATAAATTAAATAGTCTTCTACTGGTTTTTCTTCATCAAGTTTAACTTTTAAATTTTGTCCTACTGTAATTGTATTTGATTTTAAGTTATTTAGATTTTTTAATTCTTCAACTGTTATACCAAATTTGTTAGCAATTTTCCATAATGAATCACCTTTTTGTACTGTATAATATGAGCCTTCAACAGGCGCAGTATATGGAAGATTTTTATATTTAGTTATTGCTCTTACAACTGCTTCAGCATAATCTTTATAATTATTTTTTAATTGATTAACATCATCACCTTTTGAATCTAAAAAACCATATTCAACAATTACTGCTTCTGTATCTGGTGTGTTTCTGTGTATAAAATAATAATCTTTTACTGGATTACTTGGAAGTCTTTGTTGATAATTTTTTCTTATGTTTTGACCTTCACTTTCTAATTCTTCTAATATTGTATTAGAAAACTTTGAATTATTCCTAAGAGCATAAATTACTTCAGCACCATCGCCACCTCCTGCATTTATGTGATTACTAATAACGATTACATCTTTGCCTGTACCATATGCTTTCTTAATTCTATTTGTTCTATCAGTACTATCTATTGTTTCATCTGTAATTCTTGTCATTGTAACAGGAATACCTAATTCTCTTAATCTATCATACATGTATTTACTTATCAAAAGAGTAAGATCTTTCTCAATTATACCATTTCCACTAGCGCCTGGATCTGAACCTCCATGTCCAGCATCAATAACAATACCTTTTAATGACATTTAAATCACCTAGTTTATTGTATGATTTAGTAGAAAAAAAGTTAATTGTTTTGAATAAAATGAATGTCTTTTTATTTCACTAGGTTAAAAACATGAAAGGATTAAATAACACATCACATTTACTAATCATTTTAATAATGGAAATCTTGAAGCCAGGAAAAAATATAACTGAAGGATATTATTCTCATGGAGATTCATCTGAAATTTTAATGTATTTTAATGAATACACATTTTTATTAGTAAGTATGCCGTTATTAGAATCTTATGTAAAAATAAATACAAAAAAGAAAAAAACAAACTAAAAGAACCTACAACACAAATTGTAGATTCTTTTTTATTATTCAACTGTAACACTTTTAGCTAAATTTTTTGGTTTATCAATATCATTACCTCTCAACTTTGCAATCTCATATGCAAGCATTTGTAATGGTACTATAGTTAGAATAGGTTCAAGTATAGGATTAACTTTTGGAATAAGAATAAGTTCACTATAAACCCCGTCATTTTCTACTTCTTTATTTGTTACAAGAATAGTATAAGCTCCTCTTGCATTAACTTCTTTAGCATTACTAATTGTCTTTAAATATAAATCTTTATCAGTCGCAATTGCTACAACTGGAGTACCATCATTAATTAATGAAATTGTACCATGCTTTAACTCTCCAGCTGGATATGCTTCACTATGTATATAACTAATTTCTTTTAATTTAAGACTTCCTTCCATCGCAATAGCATAGTCAACACCTCTACCAATAAAGTAAATATCTTCCTTTCTATAAAGTTTAACTGCTAAATCTTCATAATTCTTATTAACCAAATTTTCAATATAATAAGGCAACATATTTATCTCTTCTTTACTAACAATAGTATTACTATTCTTAATTGCAAGTAATATTAATGTAGTAACCTGTGATAAATATGCTTTAGTAGTTGCAACTGCAATCTCAGGACCTGCTAAAGTATAAATAACATTCTTGCAAATTCTAGCAATACTACTACCTTTAACATTAACAATACCTAAAGTATCTATTCCACTTTCATTAGCCAAATTGACGCATTTCTTAGTATCAGCAGTTTCACCACTTTGACTGATGGCTATAACTAATGTTTTTTTATTATAAAAATGTTTTTTATATTGGTATTCACTAGCGATCTCAACATTAACTTTAATATTAACGAGTTCTTCAATAGCTCTCGCACCAACTAATCCTGCATGATATGCACTTCCACAAGCAACAATATCAATAAAATCATATTTACTTAAATCAAAATTTATTTCATTTTTACAAGTTCTCTTAATAACATCAGCTTCTTCATGCATTTCTTTAAGCATATAAGTTTCATAGCCATTTTTCTCAACTAAATTACTTTCACCATCAAAAGTTAAAATATTTTTATTAACTTTCTTACATTTATTATTATAAACTACAACCTCACTATTACTTAAGCAAATAATCTCATCATTATCTAAATCTATATATTTATTAGTATACTTTAATATTGAAGGCACATCACTAGCAATAAAATTTTCACCACTACCTATACCCACAATTAAAGGACTATCTTTTCTAATTGCATAAATCTTATCAGGTTCATTTGAATTTATAATTCCAAAAGAATAACTACCCAAAAATTTTTTACTTGCTTCACTCAAAGTCCTAATCATATTTTTATTTTGACTATATAAATAATTAATATATGCTCCAGCAACCTCAGTGTCTGTATCACTAACAAAGCTACATCCATTATTTAATAATTCATTCTTAATCTCCATAAAGTTCTCAATAATACCATTATGTACTAAAGTAATATTTCCTTGAGAATGTGGATGAGCATTAATTTTAGTTGGTTTACCATGAGTAGCCCATCTAGTATGTCCAATTGAAACATAAGATTTTTCATCATTAATTAGTTTTTCTAAATTACTAATTCTTCCAACTTCTTTCTTTATAATAATTTCATTATTTTCTAAAAATGCTATACCAGCACTATCATAACCCCTGTATTCTAGATGTTTTAAGCCATCAATAACTTTTTCTATCGCGTCTTCTTTATGGCTTACACATCCAATAATTCCACACATAATTTAAATTCCTCCATACAAAAAAATCTATGAAGTACCCTTTGTTATAATATTAATTTTATTTTTTAAAATACTTCTAACGATCATTTAACCGTAACAGCATCCGCCGAAATTTCGATAACTGTTATCCTCGTCAACCATTTAAGGATCTGGCGCTAAATATGAATAAAACTCCTTTCAAACTCATACCTTTCACATCAATTATAATATGAAACAAATAAAAAAATCAACTTATTTAAATTTATCTTGACAATTGAATAACTATTCAACTATAATTATATTAGTTGAATAAATACTCAACTAAAGGAGGCAATATGAGTAATAATGAATATAATTGTGATTGTAATATAATACATAAAGATACAGTTAATCAAACCAAAGAAAGAATGTTAGATGACATCACTTTAACTAAAGTAGCTGATTTCTTTAAAATATTAGGGGATCCTACAAGAACCAAAATCTTATGTGCTTTAGATAACAACGAAATGTGTGTATGCGATATAGCGAATGTTTTAAACATGACTAAATCAAGCATTTCTCATCAACTTAACACATTAAGGCAAAACAATATAGTTAAATCCAAAAAGATAGGTAAAGAAGTTTTTTATACTTTAGATGATGAACATGTAACTGAAGTATTTGAAGTAGCATTAAGTCATATTGGACATAAGAAAGGTATTAACAATGAAGAAATATAAATATAATATAAATAATTTAGATTGTGCCAACTGTGCTAGAGAAGTAGAAGAGTCATTAAATAAAAATAAAGACTTTAAAAATGTAATAGTAAATTTTAATACAAAAAAACTATCATATGAATCAGATAAAGAATTTACTATCAATGAATTAAACAAGTTAGTGAAATCTATTGAACCTGGGGCAAGCATTTCAAAAGATGTTGTAGAAGAAAAGAAAGAGTTTCATGCTTGGGTTCTTATACTAGCAACTATCTTAGGTATAATCGCATGTTATTCAAAACTAAATAAAAATATAAAATTAGTTTTATACATAATAAGTTATGCATTACTTCTTTATAGAACATTTATAAATTCAATTAAACTTCTATTTAAAAGTAAAACAATAAATGAAAATTTACTTATAACAGTTTCATGTATAGGTGCTTTCATAATTGGAGAAAGAATGGAAGGATTAATGGTAATTATTCTTTATACTATAGGTAAAATTCTAGAAGAAAAAGCACTTAATAATTCTAGAAAATCAATTCAAGATTTAATGGATTTAAAAGAACCATTCGCAAATTTAAAAACATCAAAAAGTTCTAAGAAAATAAGTGTTGAAGAAATAAAAGTGGGAGATTTACTTATAGTAAAAAAGGGTGAAAAGATACCAGTAGATGGAATTATCTATGAAGGAGAATCACTTTTAGATACATCTTTATTAACAGGAGAATCAGAACCAGTTAAAGTTCAAAAAGGAGATAAATGTCTATCAGGAAGTATTAATACAAGTGATGTAATCATAATTAAAGCAACATCATTATTTGAAGATTCTACAGTATCAAAAATACTTGAATTATTAGAAAGTGCCACTGATAAAAAGACTAAAACAGAAACAATAGTAAGTAAAATAAGTAAAGTTTATACACCTATAGTTTTAATATTAGCTATACTAGTCGCTATATTGTTGCCAGCAATTTCTAGTGTTACAAGAAGTGATGCAATTTACCGTGCATTAACATTCTTAGTTATATCTTGTCCATGTGCCATAGCGATCTCTGTTCCTTTATCTTACTTTACTGGAATAGGAGTATGTAGTAAAAATGGTATTTTAATTAAAGGAAGTAACTATTTAGATAATCTTACTAATTTAAATAATATAATATTTGATAAAACAGGTACTTTAACTAATGGTTCATTTGAAGTAACAGAAATAAATATCATTGATGAAGATGAAAATGATGAATATAATAAAGATAAAATATTAGAAATTCTATTAAAAGGAGAAAACTTATCAAATCATCCACTAGCTAAATCTATTTTAAAATTAACTGATAAAGAAATAGATAGTAGTGAAGTTAAAAACTTTAAAGAAATAAGTGGAAAAGGTATTACATTTACACTAAATAAAAAACATGTTTCAATTGGAAATAAAACACTTTGTAACTGTGGATATGATGCCTTATTACATTTAAATATGGATGGAAAACACATCGCAAGTATTACTATAAATGATGGTATTAAAGAACATGCTGTGGAAACTATCATGCTTCTAAAGGCAAATAATATAAAAACATATATGTTTACTGGTGATAAAAAAGATGTAGCTTTAACAATTGGAAAAAGATTAGGAATAGATAAAATAAAATATGAAATGTTACCTACAGATAAATTTAAAGAATATGAAAGTGTTGCTAAAACGAATGAAATAACTGCTTTCGTAGGTGATGGAGTAAATGATGCACCAGTATTAAAACGAGCAGACATAGGTATTTCGATGGGAGGAGTAGGTTCTGAATCTGCGATTGAAGCAAGTGATATTGTTCTTATGAGTGATGATTTAGATAAAATTCCATTAATGATAAACATAAGTAAATATACAAGAAAAATAATAAAAGAAAATCTAATATTCGCAATACTTGTTAAAATAATAATACTAGTTTTAAGTGTACTAGGTAAATCAAATATGTGGATGGCAGTATTCGCAGACACAGGTCTTACATTATTAACAATACTTAATACACTAAGAATTATTAGAAGATATAGATAAACTATGTCTTTTTTCTTTGTTATATACATACACTTTAACATGAAAAATATATTTAAATTTATAATTTTATTTATTAGTGTACCAATATTTACCTATGCATCTAGTACAGATGAGGCAAGAATTGGTAATGAATTATACGATACTTTAGAACTTGCTATTGAAGCTGTAAAACCAAATGAAACAATAACTTTAGTATCAAATGCTTACTTTAAAGAAAGTGTAACTATTAATAAACCAGTAAAAATCAACTTAAATAATCATACTATAAGTGCAGATAAAATGGTATTTAGATTAATTGGTGGTGAATTATATTTAACTGGAAAAGGTATTGTAAAAGAAGAAAATCCATATTATGGAGCAGTTGTAATAAAAGGTTCATCTGACCAAAATAAAGTTAATTTTAGTGTTCTTGAAGTAGATGAAGACATTACTTTAGAAGGATGGAGTGGAGTTTTTATTGACCAATTGTCAGGTAAAGGATATGGTATAAAAGCAAGTGTAAATGGAATAATCAATGCATTAAGTGATTCAACTGGAGGTTCTGGAATAGGAATATATGTTAATGGAAATATTAAAGATAAAGTAAATTCACCAATAATAATAGTAAACAAAACAGCATCAATAAATTCTACAGGTAATGGTATATATCAAGCTGGATATGCAAGAACAACTATAAATGGTGGTTACATTGAAGGTTATGAATCATCTATTGCAATAAAATCAGGTACATTAACAATAAACGATGGAGAATTTGTATGTAACGGTCCTGATAAAACACCAGAAGCTTCTACTGGAGAAATAGAAGCAAGTGGAGTAGTCTTGCAAATTGAATCTAATACTTCTTATGCTGGAAATATGGAAATAACAATTAACAATGGAACATTTAAAAGTAAAAACTCTAATACAATTTATGAATATTCAAATAATAACAAAACTAAAGTAATATCTTTTTTAA
Organism: uncultured Bacilli bacterium; assembly: GCA_934101625.1. Lineage (GTDB taxonomy): Bacteria > Bacillota_I > Bacilli_A > RF39 > UBA660 > CAKOLN01. Next base: position 97,839 of record CAKORV010000001.1, read on the forward strand.
TAAATAATGGAGCATTTAGAAGTAGTAATGGTAAAGAAGTATTTAGTTTATCTCAAGATTTTAAAGATAAATTATCTCCATTTATAAATGGTGGTAAATATACAACAGATGTATCTAAATATATAAAAAATGATAAAACACTTACAAAAGATGAATCATACTTTAAAGTAACTGAAACTGTAAGTGGTAAACCAATTGAAAAATCAAAAACCAATACTTTTCCAACGTACTCATACTTATTAATAATAATTTCTATATTAATAATAGTAATTTATTTTCTAAAAAAATACTTAACTAAAAAGTAGAATATCTTTCTAAATTATGATAAAATTACAAGTATGAGGTAGTTAAAATGAATCAAGAAACAATTGGCAAAAAAATAAAAGAACTTAGAATAAAAAACAACTTAACTCAACAAGAACTAGCCAGTAAATTAAATGTAACATATCAAGCAGTAAGTAAATGGGAAAATGGTAAAAATTTACCAGACTTAGTAATACTAACTGAAATATGCAAAATATTTAATATAGATTTAAATGACTTAATAAGTGATAATAAAAAGAAATTCAATAAAAAATATTTATACTTTATAATACCAATTCTATTAATAGTATTTGTATGTATAACACATTGTATATTAAAAGGAAAAAATGATTATAATTTTACTCCAATAACAACAACATGTGAAGAATTTGAAATAACTGGAGTCGCAGCTTACAATAAAGAAAAAACATCTATTTATGTTTCTAATATAACTTATTGTGGTAAAGAAGAAAATCTTAACTTTAAAGAAATAGAATGTACTTTATATGAAGAAATAGATAACAAAAAAATAAAAATAAATGAATGTAAGAGTGTTAATAACGAAACAAATTTAAAAGATTACCTAAAAGATTTAACAATAAACATTGAACACTTTAGTAAAGAATGTAAAACTATGAAAGAAAATAATTTATATTTAGAGATAAATGGTAAAAATGATGATGAAAAAATAATTACTTATAAAATACCTTTAAAACTAGATGAAAAATGTAACTAAACTAATAGTTGAGAAACTTCAACTATTAGTTTCTTTTTTTTACTAAATAAAATATGTATAATGATTCTAGAAAGGAAGGATATTATGAAAGATAGTACAAAAAATAAAATAATTTTAACTTTATTAGCCATTGTAATAGTTTTAGTAGGAGTAATTATTTTCTTAAATATTAAAAAGAAAAATGAAGATAATAGTATAACTGATGCAAAAAGATTTAGTGAGGAATATAAAATATCAGAAGATAATGTATTTGTTTATAGAAACAGTGATGAAATATTAAAGATAATGAAAAATGGAACAGGAGTAGTATATCTTGGATTTCCAGAATGTCCTTGGTGTTCAGCATATGTTATATATTTAAATGAAGTAGCTAAAGAAAATCATTTAGATAAAATATATTATTATAATATATTAGAAGATAGAAAGAATAATACAGAGTTCTATAAAGAAGTAATAAAACTTTTAAGTGGTAATTTACAATATGATGATGAAGGTAATGAAAGATTATATGTTCCAAATGTATCATTTCACGTTAAAGGTAAGATTATAGGAAATGATTATGAAACAAGTAAAGATACTCATGATTTAAAAGATCCTAAGGATTATTGGACAAATGAAGAAATATCTGAATTAAAAAGTACATTAACAAAATATACTAAAGAAGTAGTTGATAACTTAAATACATGTACTGATTGTAATAAATAAAGTAATTGAACATCTCTGAACGAAATTGAACACCTCTGAACAGAACCAAATACATAAATAAACACAAAACAGAAAATTATGCTATAATAAATGATGAGATGTATAATTATAGTTTCGATTTACTAAATAAACAAGCTATAATTATACTTAGAAGGAGAAAATAACATGGGAAAAATAGTATTAATTGAAGGAACTGATTGTTCTGGAAAAGAAACACAAAGTAATTTATTAATGGATAAACTAAAAAAAGAAGGATATTCTGTAGAAAAAATAGCATTTCCTGATTATGAAAGTCCTACTGGAAAAATAATTGGTGGACCATACTTAGGGAAAAGCTATATTTGTAATAGTTGGTTTAAGGAAGGTGCGATAAATGTTGATGGAAAAGTGGCATCCCTTTACTTTGCAGCTGATAGACTATATCATAAAGATCAAATACTTGATGCTAAAAATAAAAATGATTTACTAATCTTAGATAGATATACTATATCTAATATGGCTCATCAAGGTGGTAAATTCGAAACAAAAGAAGAAAGATTAGCTATGTACAAATGGTTAGAAGAATTAGAATTTAACTTATTAGGTTTACCTAGACCAGACATGGTAATATTCTTACATATGCCAGAACAAGTGAGTGAAATCTTAAAGAAAAATAGAAAAGAAGAATTAGATGAACATGAAAAATCACAAACATATCTAAGTAAAAGTGAACGTGCTTATTTAGAATTAAGTAAACAATATGGCTTTAAAGAAATACTATGTAATATAAAAGATCAACCTAGACAAATAGAAGATATAAATGAAGATATTTATAAATTAGTTAAAAAAATAATATAATTAACAATAATTGGTAGTTTAAAATAACTAAAAAAATAAATCATAATAATAGGTGTTATTATGAAAAAGTTATTATTAAGTCTATCAATTTTTTTATTGTTATTACTTTTAATTTGTCCTTTAAATGCTACAGAAGATGAATATATAGAAAAATACTATTCTTTAGAATTTGATAATCTAAACTCTAAAAATATAAATGAAGTATTTAATGGATTAAAATATAACATAATTGAAGTCGAAGTACAAACAACTAGACTAACTAAATCATATAGATTTAACCTATCCCTAGTAAACAACTTAGAACAAGAACTAAATAACTTAATATTAAATGACTTAAAAGAAATACTACCTAGAGAAGAAATATCTATAATAGAGACAAAAGGTTTTAAAATAACAAGAATAGACTTAAGATGTACTAAAAATGATAAAGAGATAATATTAGAAAGAGTGAATTAAATGTCTGATTTAAAAAAATATAATATATTTATAACAATAACTAGTTTTTCTAAACTATTGGTGGAATTATTTATTCCACTTATTTTATATGACTATGGATTTACTATAAAAAATATAATACTCTATATGATAATAAAATATACACTATGTATAATAATGATACCAATAACTATGAAAATAAATAAAAAAATATCTTGGTCTAAAATAATGATACTAAGTAGTTTTTTCTTTTCTTTAACTTACATTTACTTAAATATAATGACTAAATCTTTATTAAGTCTAATAATACTTTCTATAATATTTTCTATATATCTAATCTTCTATTGGTTAGGAAGACATATATATGGATTATCTATAATAGAAGATAAAAAAACAACAGATAACGTTAGTTTATACACAATATTCACAGTATTAGGAAGTATACCTGCAACGTATATAGGAAGTCTAATACTAAAATACTTTGGATTTATAACTTTAACTATAATTGTATTAATACTAATGTTAATAAGTATAATACCATTAACAAAAATAAATAAAGATATTAAATATATAAAGCCTAACTTAAAACCAATAATAAAAACATTTCCTAAAAGAAACTATTTATTCACATTCATAGAACAATTTAGATATATTTTAAATAATATATTTCCACTCTACATATATCTTTACATAAAAAAAGAATTTACATACATTGGTATAACTAACTTAATATGCGGTATTGGTAGTATAATTTATATATTTATAATAAGTAAAAAAATGGATAAAAACAAAAAAGATTATCTAAGTATTTCATGTATTTTACTTAGTATATTGTATATTGGTAAACTAAATATAAACAACACTAACTTATTTTACATAATAGTATTTATAGAAGGAATTTTAAAAGTAACTTTAGATACTATAGTACAAAGAAATGCATATGTATATGGAAGAAATTATGATGTAAACTCATATATTGAATTTACAGAATTATTAAATAATATATTTAGAACTATAATATTAATTATATTTTATTTATTAAACTTAAATTTAAGAAACATTATTTATATAGGAATACTAGGTATATTTATAAATTCATTTGTTAAATATGATGATGGAAAATATGGGTATAAAAATTTGTTGAAAAATGAATTAAAAAATGATGGAATTAAAACATAAAATATAAGGAGTAAGGCAAAACTATGAGAATATTGGAAAACCCAAACTATAACAACGATTGTTCGTTATGGGGGCAATTTATTAATTATCTCTCATAGTTTTTTCGTGAATTTAAATATATAGGCACAAGTCTATATATTTTTTTGTGGTGGTGAAAGATATGAAAAATAAAAAGTATATTGTGTATATGGTAGTAAGTATATTAGTATTAACTATTGGAGTAAGTTATGCATACTTTAAAGCAAGAGTAAATGGTGAAGGTAAAAGTATAAGTTTAAGAAGTAAAGGAATATATGTGTTATATTCAGGTGATGGAACACCAGAAAGTCCATATGAAATAGCCGAAAATAGTTGTAATTAAATAAATTAATACATATAATGTGAGTTATATGTATTTTATTTTAACTTGCTTAATATACTTAACTGGTGAATATAATGTTTAATATTAAAGGACTAAGTAATGAAGAAGTAATAAATAATAGAAAAAATTATGGTAGTAATGAAATAACACATTATAAAAAAAGTAGTATATTTAAATTAATAATTGAATCATTAAATGATCCAATTATTAAAATTCTTTTAATTGCTTTAGGAGTTAAAGTACTATTTTTGTTTAATGATAGTGATATATATGAAACTATAGGAATAATTGCCGCGGTTATAATTGCCAGTGTTATAAGTAGTTTAAGTGAATATGGAAGTGAAAAAGCATTTGAAAAACTAAGTGAAGAAAGTCTTAATGAAGAGGCTAAAGTATTTAGAAATAGTAAACTTATAAAAGTTAAAATAGATGATGTAGTTGTAAATGATTATGTATTCTTAGAGAGTGGAGATAAAATAAGTGCTGATGGAACTATATATGAAGGGAATATTTATACTGATGAAAGTATGATGACTGGAGAAACTAAAGAACAATTAAAAAGTATAAATAGTGAAGTATATCGTGGTACCATAGTGACTAGTGGTACTGCGGTAATGTTAGTTAATAAAGTTGGTAATAACACATATTATGGTAAAATTGCTAAAGATATACAGGCAGTAACACCAGAAAGTCCACTTAAAAATAGATTAAGAGTTTTAGCAAATTTTATAAGTAAAATAGGTTATATATGTTCATTTTTAGTAATGTTATCTTATTTATTTAATGTAGTAGTAATAAAAAATAACTTTAATATGGATGAAATAATAAATACAGTTACAAACGCTAGAGAAATAATACCACATTTATTATATGCTCTTACTTTAGGTGTTACCATCATAGTAGTAGCTGTCCCAGAAGGATTACCAATGATGATAACTTTAGTACTTTCTAGTAATATGAAAAGACTTCTTAAAAATAATGTTTTAGTAAGAAAACTAGTAGGTATAGAATCTAGTGGTAGTTTAAATATTTTATTCAGTGATAAAACCGGCACACTAACAAAAGGTAAACTTAAAGTAACTGAATTTATCACATATGAAGGAAATAAATATAAAAATATTAATGAAATAAAAGAATTAAATGAACTTGTAAAAATAAGTTTACTTTACAATAATCAAAGTACTTATAATGATAAAGAAATTATAGGAGGTAATATAACAGACCGCGCTATTTTAGAGTATGTAGGACCATCAACTCAAGATAGATATAAAGTTTTATCTAATGAAGAATTTAATAGTAAAAATAAATATTCTAGTATTACATTAAATTATAATAATAAGACTAAGTTTATAAAAGGAGCATATGAAATAGTAATTAAAAAGTGTAATAGTTATTATAAAAATGATGGTAGAAAATCTTTAATTAATAAGAATAGTGAATTAATAGAAAAGGGTAATAAATATACAAGTGAAGGTTATAGAGTTTTGTCACTAGCAACAACAGAAGATGATATAAGATATACATTCTTGGGATTTATTTTAATTAAAGATGAGATTAGAAAAGAAACAATTGAAGGAATAAAAATGGTAACAGATGCAGGTATTCAAACAGTAATGATAACTGGAGATAATGAATTAACTGCTAGAAGTATAGCCAAAGAAATAGGACTTATTAAAAATAGTAATGATTTAGTTATAACTAGTGAGGAATTAAATAAAATGAATGATGTAGAATTAAAAAGTATTATACCTAAATTAAAAGTAGTCGCAAGAAGTTTACCAGAAGATAAAAAAAGACTTGTAAATTTAAGTCAAGAGTTAGGTTTAGTTGTCGGTATGACTGGGGATGGAGTAAATGATGCTCCAGCATTAAAAAGAGCCGATGTAGGGTTTGCTATGGGTAGTGGAACAGAAGTTGCTAAAGAAGTAAGTGATATAGTAATACTTGATGATAACTTTTTAAGTATAGTTAATACTATATTATTTGGTAGAACTATATTTAAGAGTATTAGAAAGTTTATAATATTTCAATTAACTGTTAATATAACTACAGTCTTTTTATCAGTAATAGGCCCACTTGTAGGAGTAACAAGTCCTTTGGCTGCAATTCAAATGTTGTGGATAAACATGGTAATGGATACTTTGGCTGGAATTGCTTATGCTTATGAACCACCAATAAAAGAATATATGAAAGAACCACCAAAGAAAAGAAACGAAAAAATAATGAATTCATATATGATAAATGAAATTTTGGTAACTGGTACATATTTAAGTTTATTATGTATGTTTTTCTTAAAAAGTAATTTTATAAAAAGTTTATATAGAATAGGTAATCAAGACAAATATTTAATGACTGCATTCTTTGGATTGTTTATATTTATGAGTGTATTTAATGCCTTTAATGCAAGAAGTTATAGATTAAATGTACTTGCTAATGTAACTAAAAATAAAGTATTTCTAAGTGTTATATTATTTATTGTAATAGTACAACTTTCTCTTATCTATTTTGGTGGTTCTATATTTAGAACTACAGGATTAACTTTCTTTGAACTAAATGTAACTATTTTATTAGCATTTACTGTAATACCATTTGATTTTATAAGAAAGACTATATTAAGAAAGTTAGGTAAACCAAATAATGTATAATGTTATCTACACAAAAACTCTTAAAGAAATTCCTTTAAGAGTTCTATTTGTTTTTCTCCAAATTTTTGTATATCTAATGCTAACTTAATAATATCTTTACTACTTTCTTTCTTATAGTTTTTAACCTTAGCCTCTATATCAATATTTCCCATAGTAAATCCTCTTATAAGAATACTAGCTATTTTAGAATCACTATTATCTTTACTTACTTCAACCTTCATAGCGCTCGTACTTGTAATACTAGCAAATATCTTACTATGTTTAGATTTAATCTTAAGTTTTTTCATTACTTTTTTAACTTCTTTGAAATAATATTCATATCTTTGTAATTCTTCTTCTAATATAAACTTAATTTTATTATCTTTATCTTTTAATAACTTCAAAAGTTCTTTAGTACTATTAACTCCCATATTAGTATTATCATATAAAAGTAGTATTAATTCATTATTTTCATTCATATTTATCACCATTTATATTATGAGCATAATGATTAAATATATTCTATAAAGTTATTATTTGTTTAGGTAAATATTTTTTAGTTAAGCTATTTTCTAATTCATCTAATTTTTCTAATCTTCTAAAGTCTCTAATTAATTCTTTTATTTCAAATAATTGTTCCTTAGTAGGATGATGTTTTCCCTTACTTATCTCAATTAACTTACTATTAATTTGATAGTATATTTCATAATAATTCATTTCTATATAATTAAGTAACTTATGTGCTTCATTGGTTAAAACAGCGCCATTATCAATAGAGTTACTTCCTCCATATTCCTTTTTTATACAATGATGAAAAGTGAATCTACTATCTTTAGTTAAAGGAAAACCCATAAAACATGTATCTGTTAATTCATAAATTCTTACCATTCTACTTGTCCTATGTTTCATAAAACCACCTACTAATATTGTATCAAAAATCCATTGATTTGTGTACTTACAAATGATAAAATTTAATTAGTGGTGCGTGAGTTATGAAACTATATAGAAATGTTTATAAATTATCTTCTTTTATGTTTACTATATTAACAATAATAGAAATAATAATATACTTATTAAATGAAACTAATTATTATGGTTTATACTATATACTAATAAGTTTATTAATAATAATTATATTAAATATAAAAGTAAATAAAAAAACTAAATTAAATAAAAGTTTATTTATACTTGTACTACAAATATTTAACTCATACTTTTTATTTAATATTTTAACTAAATCTTATAAATACATAGACTATTCATCAAAATATATAAGTAATATTTTTGTTACTAGTAAAATAATAAAACCAATATTAGTGACAATATTAGTTTTAACTAGTTTCCTAGATCTTTATAAGATTAATATTACTAACTATAAAATCAATAAACATAATAAGTAAAATTACTAAAGTTATATACTTTGGTATTTTTTTAGACCATTTATCACTTATAGGTTTAAAATATTTATAAATAAGTATCATACCAATACTCCAAAATATAGATACTTCTAAACTAATATATTTATTTAAACTTAATGGTAATTTAGAATAATTCCATAAATCTTTATGGTAAAGTAATTGTATTAATTCTCCACCAATAAGTTCCATAAAAGTTAAAATAACAAAAGAACTTAAAAACATAATTAAATATTTTTTCCATTCTGGTTTAATAAATCTAAACTTATCAAATAAACTAAACATTAAAAGTATACAAATTCCATAAATAGGAGTATAAGGTCCATACATAAATCCACTTTTTAAAGGATTACTAAATAATAAACAAACCAATAATTCAAATACATATCCTAATACAGAATATATTATAAAACTATTAAAAATAACCATAATTTCACCATCTATAGTATGTGAAAGATTTATGGAATTATTCATAAACTATTGTGTTTTATGTGAATTTATTATAAAATTACTACAGGAGGGTACATATGAAGAAGTTTTTATCAAAATATGGAGTAGTAATAGGAATAGTACTTTTATTAGGATTATTCATAGGATTAAGTGTATTAATTAAAGAAGATCCAGTAAAAGAAATGAGTTCAGATATACAAAACTGGCTTACTGATACTGCTAGTGATGAATATGTTGTAACTGTAATTGCGCAAACAACATGTGGTCATTGTATTAACTTTAAACCGGTTATGACAAAAGCACATAATAAAAATGATTTTAAATTATATTGGTTTGAAGCTGATGAATTATCTACTAATGATTATAATACTTTAAAAGGTACTTATGAATTAGATGAATATTCAGGAACTCCATATACATTTATCACTAAGAATGGTGAAGTATTGGATCACATTTCTGGTGAGAGAGAATATGATGTTCTAATAGATTTCTTAAAAGAAAATAATGTTATTAAATAAGTTAATGATTTTCATTAACTTATTTCTTTAGGTGGTACTATGAAAAATATAAAATATATATTTAATTTAATAATAATTATAGTTTTAATAAAATACTTTACTGGTAATTACAATATTAGTTATACTATAAATGGTTATAAAGTAAATGAAAGAGTAAAAGATAACTACACATACGTAGATGTTAATGTAGATAAGTATTCTTATAGTTTTAAATATAATTTAAAAAGAAATTTAAACAAAAAAAGAGTAAAAGAAATAAAAGTATTAGAAAAAGATAATGCTACATGTATAAAACCTATAATAAAAGGATTTACTACAAATTATATATGTAAAAAAGATAATGAATTAATGACAGAAAATACTTTAAATAATTTAGAAGAAACTAAATTTAATGAAGATATAAAATATAATAAATATCTAGATAATAATGAATATCTATATATATGGAAATATGATGGTTTTTACACATTTAATAATGAAATGAGTACATTGAATTTACTAAGTACTGATAGATATTCTAATGACTTAATGTATACTTTTGATAAATATTTACTAATGCCAGTATATGATAAAGAGTATATGTTTAGTAATTTCTATCTAATAGATATGGAAACAGGTAAACATAAAACAATTAAAACTAACTTATCTATACACTATGATAGTTATTATGCAGGTACTCATAAAAATAAAATATATCTATTTGATAACAAAAGTAATAAACTATATGAAATAAACTATAAAAAATTAACTATTAAATCCATAGGAGATGAATTTAAAGGTTATATTAAATATGAAAATAATAGAAAGAAAACAGCAAAACTAAGTGAATATACTAAAGATAAAATTACTTACTTTGAAACTAAAGAAGAATTAATTAAGGTAAATAAAAATAAATTTAGTTATGATAATAAAACATGGATTAAATACTTTAATGAAGAAGATATAAAAGTAATAAAAGTATATGATGACTCAATATACTTTGTATATGAAGATAATTTATATAAATATTCTAATTCTAAAGTAAATCTAATAATACATTATTTTGAATATAACTTTAATAAAAATGATATAACTTATATATATAATAAATAATACATTTAGGTAAATCAGAAGGAGATGAAAAAATGATTAAAGGAAAACCATTTGTAAAATGGGCAGGAGGGAAAAGACAGATAATAGATAAATTAAAACAATATGTACCTGAAAATTTTGATACTTATTATGAACCATTTGTAGGTGGTGGTGCATTACTTTTTGAACTTTCACCTAAAAAGGCTGTAATTAATGATTCGAATAAAGAACTTATGAATGTATATGAATGCATTAAAGATGAGAGAAAGTTTGAATTAATGTGTAGAGAATTAAATCATCATGAAACTGAACATTCAGAAGAATACTATTATGAAATTAGAAACATTGATAGAGATAAAAAGAGATTTAATAAATTAACAGATTATAAAAGAGCTGCGAGAACTATTTATTTAAATAAAGCATGTTTTAATGGGTTATACAGAGTTAATAGTAAAAATGAATTTAATGTACCATTTGGTAAAAAAACTAAAGTAAATACTTATGAAGGACAAAATTTAGGTATTATATGTGGTTATTTAAATTATAATGATATTAAGATATTATCAGTTGATTTTGAAGAGTCTGTAAAAGATGCTAAAAAAGGAGACTTTATTTATTTTGATCCACCATATGATTCTGATACATCTACATTTAATAGTTATACTGAAGAAGGCTTTGGAAAAAATGAACAAAGAAGACTAGCTAAAGTTTTTAAAGAACTATCAGATAGAGGTTGTTATGTAATGCTTTCTAACCATAATACAATATTAGTAAATGAATTATATAAAGATTTTAATATTCATTTAATTGAAGCAAAAAGAAACATTAATTCAAATGGAAAGAAAAGAGGTAAAGTAGAAGAGGTTATTATTACAAACTATGAAAATAAAAAAGGTTTTGAGTAATAACATATTTAGGTAAATATCATATATTATGATAGGTGATAAAATGAATGATTTTAGGAAAGTATTAGATACACCATATTATACTTATTATACTGTTGAACAAGGAGATACGTTATATCAAATAAGTAGAAAATTTAATGTTAATCCTAAATTAGTCGCGGAATTAAATGGACTTAAATTAGATGAATATATATACCCTAAACAAACACTTATAATACCTAAAAAAGGAATACAATACTATATAACAAAAGATGATGATACACTAAAAACAGTATCAAACATATTTAATGCTAAAGAAACAGATATAGTAAATCAAAATAAAAGTATATACTTACTACCAGGACAAATGATATTTTATAGAGAGTAAATTATTGTAATTTATTCTTTTTTCTTGTATAATGAATTTAGAATAGGAAGGGTACTTATGATAATAAAAAAACCTTATGCTTTTATGATAAAGCATTTTAGATTAATACATCTAATATTAGTAGTATTACTATCATTTCTAGCATATAAAACTAATGCTATATTTACATTCTTTAGTGATTATGCTAAAAATGGTTACTATTCATATACTAATAATTTAGTATCTTCATACATAAATCTATATATGTTTATTGGTATAATATTGATAATACTTGTATCTAGTTTTATGTACTTACTAATGAGATGGAAAAAGAAAAGTAGAACCTTCTATATATCTTTAATAGGATATTACTTAGTATTATTCTTTGGACTATTATTTTATTTTAACTTATTTAATACAATACTAAACAAAACACTAGATATAAAAACAGTAAGAGTATATAGAGATATAATTGCTTTATTATACTTTCCTCAATTCTTTTTCTTAATATATTCTATAATACGTGCGATTGGATTTGATATAAAGAAATTTGACTTTAAAAAAGATTTAGAAGACTTAGATATAAGTGAAGAAGATGCTGAAGAAGTAGAAATAACATTTGGACAAAATGCATATAAATATAAAAGAAAAGCTAGAAGAACATTTAGAGAATTTAAATACTATGTATTAGAAAATAAATTTTTCTTTAGTATAATATGTGGAGGAGCATCTCTAGTATTAATATTAATGATATTTATAGGAATAAATAGAAGACAAAACTATAAAGAAAGTCAATTCTTTAATGTAAATGGTGTAGTATTTAAAGTAAAAGAAAGTTATTTATCTAGTATAGATTATAAAGGTAACTTAATAAATGAAGAAAAAAAATATGTAATAATAAAAGTATCTATGGAAAATACTAATATAGGTAAAGTAAACTTAGATGCTAAGACATTACAATTAGTATTAGGAAGTGAATATTATTATCCAACATATTCTAAAAATGATTACTTTATAGATTTAGGAGAAGGATATAATAGAAATACATTATATTCTGGTGATATAAGAGAATATTTATTAATATATGAAGTACCATATAATAGTAATTTTAAAGATCCTGTATTTAGAATGATAGGTAGTGTAAATGTAGTAAAAGGTGAAATACAGGCTAGTACAATGAATGTTAAATTAAAACCTAAAGAATATATTACAATATCTAAAAGTGAAGCATATTCTGTAGGAGAAGCAGTTGATTTAACTAATTCTACTTTAGGTAATAGTGAATTTATGATAAAAAGTTATCAAATAGGAGATCAATTTGAAGAAAACTATGACTATTGTCTAACTGAATGTTATAAAGGTAAAAAAATAATAGTACCTGATACATTAGGTAAATATAGTAGAACATTAATTAAATTAGAAGTAGAAACTAGTATAGATGAAGATCTTTATATAAATAGATATATAACAAATAATTCTAACTTTATAAGTATATTTGGTAAAGTAATATATAAAGTAAATGGAATAGATACAATAGAAACATTTAAAGTAAAAGATTTAGGTAAAATAGATACTAAAAATGTATACTTAGAAATAAATGATGAAATAAAAAATGCTACTCAAATAAAACTAATAATGAGTATAAGAGATAAAAAATATACTATAAATCTAAAAAACTCGTAATTTTCTCTTTTCAAGTAACATATAATTTGATATAATGTTGTTACTTGGAAATGGTTCCGTAGCCAAGAGGCTAAGGCATCGGACTGCAACTCCGCGATCGTCGGTTCGACTCCGACCGGAACCTCCAAATAGTAATGAAACCCTTTGTTTTAAGGGCTTTTTATTTATAATCTAAGTTTATGTATAGTTAGTGGTTGATTTTTGGACTGAAAAAGTATTGCATGACTATTATAAAAAATGGTATAATTAAGTTACTTTAGATTGTTGCAGGTGTATTTATACACTTGGTAGAAGTTTTTCGAAAGGAAGAGCATTGCTCTTCTTTTTGCTTTTATTTAGTTCTTTTTAATCATTTACATTCTTTAATTCCAACACAAACTATATAATTTGCTTTAATTATTAAAGTATGTTACACTTATTACAGGAAAGGTGATTAAATGACATTAGTTATAATGGCCGCTGGAATGGGAAGTAGATTTGGTGGATTAAAACAAATTGAACCAGTAGGACCTAATAATGAATTTATAATAGACTACTCTATATATGATGCTAAAAGAGCAGGTTTTAATAAAGTAGTATTTATTATAAAAGAAGAAAACTATGAAATATTTAAAGATACTATTGGTAAAAGAGTAGATAAATACATAGATGTAGAATATGTATTTCAAAAAAATGATAATGTACCAGTAGTAATCCCAGAAGAAAGGACTAAACCACTTGGTACTGCACATGCCATATTATGTTGTAAAGACATAATTAAAGAAAACTTTGCAATAATAAATGCAGATGATTTCTATGGTTATGATGCTTACAAAAAAGTAGGAGAATTCTTAGAAAACAATACTAATCCAGATGAATATGCATTAATTGGTTACAATGTACTAGAAACAATGACTAACTTTGGTTCTGTCAAAAGAGGAATATGCGAAATAAATAATGGTTATCTAACTAAATTAACAGAAAGTATAATAGATAAAGATAATGATAAGTTAGTAGGTAAAACATTAGATAGTAATAGTGATATAGAAGTAAATAATAATACTATAGTATCTATGAATATGTTTGGATTTACTCCTAAAGTATTTGAATATCTAGAAAAAGGATTTAAAGAATACTTAGATACACATGATTTATTAAAAGGAGAATATCTAGTACCTATCGCAGTAAATGAATTCTTAGAAAAAGGATTAATAGATGTAAAAGTAATAAATACAACTGCTAAATGGTATGGAGTAACATATAAAGAAGATTTAGATTTATTAAAAAGAGAATTAAATGAACTAATAAATAATGGAATTTATCCTAAAAACTTATGGGACTAGTATTGTATAAAATTAAATAATTTGATAAAATAAAACTATGAAAATAAATTCATAGTTTTTATAATAGGTGATAATATGAATAAAGAAAAGAAATATATAATATTTGGTATAGTAATGATAGTAGTATTACTTATAGGTTTTACATATGCGTTTTATCAAAGTGAAATGAATAGTAATAAATCTAAAGTAACTGTAGATACAGATGATATGAGAATTATATTTACTAATGGAGATGCAATAGAAGCAAGTGATGTATATGCAGAAGATAATTTAGATATAGTTAAGTCTTTTAGTGTAGAGAATAAAACAAGTAAAGAATATAAATATAATATTGTATTTGAAGACTTAGTAAATACATTTAAGACAACTGGTTATTTAGTTTATAAGATAACTAGTACAGATGGTGGATACAACATGACTGATTTCATAGACATACCTAAATCATTAACTGCAACTAATACAGTACTAGCATATAGTGTAACTATACCAGCAAAATCAATACAAAATTATTCAATAGAAATAAAATACATAAATAGTGAAACAGAAAATCAAGATGATGATCAAGGAGCAAAACTAAGTGGTAAATTATATATAAGTAAGGGTACAATACAATCTTATAAATTGACAGACGCTATATTAAGAGATAACCCAACAATAGAAGAAAGAACAGACTTTAGTGTAACAAATGTAGCCAATACAACAGGAACAATATATAAAACAAATAAAACAGAAGATGGAAGTGATGTATATTATTATTCAGGGAATACCACTAATAACTGGGTAAAGTTTGGTAAAGAAACAGTACAAGAATGTACATATAATGGAGAACAAGTTCAATATGGAATTTATAATGATGAAACAAGTTATTATAAGGAAGTAAGAAAGGTTGCATCAAGTGAAGAATGTGTTTCAACTAATGTTTGTTCAGATGACTCTTATGGACCAATAATTGGATTAACAGAAGAACAATGTACAAACAATAATGGTATTGCTGGTACTTGGACAACAGATAAGGCAACTGCTGGTAGTAAAGTAGAAAAGGATATATATTGGAGAATAATTCATACAAATGAAGATAAAAGTGTAAGACTATTATATTCAGGATTTGATCCAGCAACTACAAAAGGGTATATAGGTGGCTCCGCATTTAATTTAAGTTATAATGATCCAATGTATGTAGGATATATGTATGGAACAAGTGGTTCTTTAGATAGTAATAGAACCAATACAAATGATAGCACTATAAAAACATTTATAGATAATTGGTATGAAGATACATTACTAACTAATTATGATAAATACATAAGTAAAACTGCAATATATTGTAATGATAGAAGTGTTCCAAATAATAATTATTCTACATCAAGTAATTTTGATTATGGTGCTTGGACAAGATTAAGTAATTCTACACCGACATATAAATGTGGAGGAACTGGTACCGAAACAGATAATGATAATACTGGTGGTAGTACTAAATCAATGGATACTTCAACAAATCCAGATATGTTTTCTTCAAGTGTTACAGGTACAGGAGGAAATGGACAATTAAAATATCCGATTGCAATGATGACAGCAGATGAACTTGCTTTCGCAGGTGGAAAAATGTGGACAACTTTAAGTAGTCCATATGCTTGGTATGTTGCAAATAGTGAAGGTAATTTGATAAGCAATACTTTCTGGTGGTCTTTGTCTCCTAGTGACTGGGCTGGCCCTCGTGCTCGCGTGTGGGCTGTCGATGGTTCTGACACTCCTGGCGGCTTGGGCGGCGGCTACGTTCTGCTTGACTATGGGGTGCGCCCTTCAGTTTCCCTTGATTCATGTGTCAAAGTAACTGGTACTGGAACATCAACAGATCCTTACGTAGTGGATGAAACAAGTTGTAGTTAAATAAAATATAAAGAGTGAATTTGATTTCACTCTTTTATTCTTCTATTAAATCTTTAACTTTAGACTTATAATCATTTAACTTATCTTCTAATTCTACATTCTTATCTTTTAAATCTTCAATCTCTTCTTCATATTTAGAAATAGTATCATTTAATATACTTTGATTATTATTTAAGTCATTTAATTCATTATAACAACCACTTAATTCTTCATCTCTATTTATCTGATTTAATTCTTGATAATATCTACTAGAATTATCTTTTAATTTATTTATATTTTCTTCATTACCTCTTACAACTATATAAGCTGTATATAAATTATTATAGTTATAAATCTCTTTATCTTTTAAATTATCTAACACTATATTAATAATCTTATTACTAGGATTAATTCTATTACTAAAGTCTATAAACTTATAATTACTTAAACTATATTCATTAATATTTAAAGTACTAAATTCATTATAATAAGTAGTATCTACAACTATCTTATCACTTAAACTATTATCAACTACAAACTTAACATCAGTTCTATTAAAATAATAATCTTCTATAATATGATTGCCATAAGAACCAATTAATAAATTATCACTCATATCATATTCATAACTCTTATTAACATACTCTAAATTAGTTTTAGGTTCTTTATCAACATATTTAGTATCAATTACTTCAGTAACACATAATCCAATACCAATACCTGTTAATAATAATCCACTTATAAACATAATAAACATCTTTTTAAAACTAATTTTATGATTAAATAAGAAAGCACTAACAAGTAATATAATAAATCCATTAAGAACTAAACCACCTATACCTACAAAAGTAAATCCAAAATATAGAATACCTTTAAATAATAAATATAACATAATAAATAAATATATAGCTAAGAATATAAAACTAAATAAGAAAGGTAAACTTATTAATACTAAGAAAAACTTTAATGTTAACATTAATATCTTACCTAAAGTCTTAAATACTGGAGAACTATTAGTTTCTTTATAAACATAACTCTTAGGCTCTTCTCTAATAATAGTTTCTTCTTTATTACTATCTTCTTTAATACTTTCTTTTACTTCAAACTTATCTAAATAATTAGTCTTATAAATATATAAGTATGAAAATATAAAGAAAGCCAAATATAAAATATTTATTAAGAATTCCCAAATAGTAGTTATAAATCTTAAACTAGGATAATCATAGAATATATTATCTGCTAAATTTATTAAATATTCAAATGGTAACCTAAGTGCTAACAATATCATAAAGATAACAAATAATTCAAATATTATTTTAAATCTTTCTCTACCTTTAATATTCTTAAACATAGTAACACTTTTATTCATTATATAAGTTATATCATCTATAAAAGAATTAATAGTATTTTTACTCTTCTTATTAACATCACTATAATTAATAGAATCATTAGTTAGATCATCTAAAGTAACATTAAATATCTTACAAAGAGTTAATAGTTTATCCATCTCTGGATAAGTTTGACCACTTTCCCATTTGGAAACTGATTGCCTTGAGACATCTAATTTATCAGCAAGGGCTTCTTGACTTAGATTATTTTCTTTTCTAAGTTTTGTTAGTTTTTCACTAAACTTCATTTTCTTCACCTCGCATACATAATACAATAAAACCCAGTTGCATAAAACCAATATTAAGTTGTTTTTATGTTAATTCTTGGTTGCATCACTTATATTATATCAAATAAATTAATATTATTAAATAAGAGGTGCTTATGGAAATAATAAATAATAATACTGTTGTAGTATTTACAAGTGAATAATTAAAAAGTGTATTAGAAAGTGATAATACTTATACATATATCTATATAGGTAATAATATAACTTTAACATTAGAAGAAAACTCTACATTTAATATAAAAACATATAATGGAATAAGTTATGGAACATTTGGTACTAGTAACACCACTTTAAATGAAGGTTCATCTCTAACAATTAAAAAAACTAACTACAGTGGTGGTTATGCAACATGGTATAGTTATGGTAAAATAAATCTATTAGAAAACTCATCATTAGAAATAATAAATGACTACACTGGATTAACAACATCAAATTATAATATATACTTTGCCAATACAAGTAGTGGTTTATACATAAATAACCCTAAAAAAGTAGTACTATATAATAAAGGAGGTAATATAGTATATACATCTAATAGTATTCCATTTGAACTAACATATAATAGACTAAATCTATTTACTAATCCTATTGATATAACTAGTAATATAAGTGAATCTACATTACCAACATATTCCTGGTATAAAAATAATCTAAGTATAGTTAAAGGAACATTCACCAATACTTTAACAACTATAACTGAAAACAACTATACAGAAGAAGAACTAACTAATTTACCTGATTCACTATCATATGTATAAGTTTAGCTAGTTACTCCATCAATAGTCACAGAATTATCAACAAATTCAATTAAATTAATATCTAACATATCAGTAATAATTGGTGTTGTATAAGTATTTTGTGATTTATTATCAACAATTATAGTATAAGTTAAAATTCCATCAGTCCAAATAGGCTTATCAGCAGTTTTAGTAACAGTTAACCCAGTTATCATAGTAACTAATGTAACATCAGAATTAATTGAAGTAGGAATACTATTATAATTACCAAGTACACTAACAGTAAAGTTCAGTTTCCACTTTATCACCCATAATATTATATACATTATTTTAATTGATGTAACTTTTCTCTAATTAATTTACAACGTAAAACTATCATGCTATAATACATTTTGAATTCAGGAGGACTATTATGGAAAACAATAATGAACAAATAGACTTAAAAGACATCAAACTATATAAATCAAAAAAGTTAATAAATACTTTAAAAAAATTAACAGATGAACAAATAGATATTTTAGTAGATTCAAGTGTAATAGAATTTATTTCAAGTTTAGGTAACAATTCTATTAATTCAATTTTTAGAAATTCAAGTGTTACTATGCAAAATAAATTGTGGACTAATGATAAAATCCAAAGAATATTAATTTTAGGAACTTTAAACTTAAACAAATCTGTATGTACTGAACATACAATAAGGAATCTTCAAAATTTAAATAAAGTTACAAAATCTCAAAGTATAAAAGAACAACTATACAATAATAAATACTTTATATATGTAGTCATTAATAGTAGTAAAATTGAAAATAGATTTTTTAATATATATGATTTAAGAAAAACCTTTGATGGAATAATGAAAAGTGACGAATTTAACTTATTACCAAGTGATAAACAATTAAAAATAGTAGAAAGGTTAAATGCTTATACTAAAGATATACTTCTACCAAATGATTTCAGGAAAAGATTTAGTAATATAGAAAGAATCTTATATGATAGAGATAGAACTAAAATTGATAAAAATATAATTGAACAATTGAATTTTGAAGAGTTATTATTTCTAGATTATATTAATTATAGTACAGAAAATAATAAAGCCTTAAGAAAATATATATTAGATAGTGTAGGATTAAATGGTAAATCATTTGAAGAATTTTTTACCGAAATAAAACATAAAAATAAATTAATTGTAGAAAAAATAGAAAAACAATTTCATCATTCATTTTATTGTCCTATTAGTTTAGAAGAAAAAATATATCATATTTTACTAAAAGAAAATCAAAGTGATTTAATTAAAGAAAAACTTTTAAAATATTTAATACGCCAAATATTAAATGATAGTACTGTTAATCCAGAGATGATGTATAATACATTAAAAAGAAATCTAAATAATGATTTATTAAGTTATAAAGATATAAAAAGTCTAATTAACAATTATGATGCAGAAACAAAGGAATTAAAGTTAATATTTTATCTGAAATTTAATATTGCTTTATCAAATGCTGAATATCTTTATGGTATAACAGAAGAACAATTATCCAAAGTAAATGTTAAACACATAAATAAACTAAAGAAATTTTTAGAAGATAAAACTCAAGATGAATTATCCTTAACTTATGGTTTATCTATTAAAATGTACTTTATATTTGGTTATGAAAGAAGTTTAGAAATATTAAGCGGAAAATACGGAGAATATAATAGAAAATTTTTAGATAATGTTGCAAAAACAGATGTAACAAAAATACAAATGAAATCTGAAGGAAATAAATATTTACCTAATATAGATAAAAGATTTATTAATTTTATGTTTGAATCACCTAAGAATAATCATTTTATCAATATGCTTAATGACAAAAATTCTGAATTATATAAAATGTGGTATTATTTATATAATAATTATGATGAAATATTAGAAAAAAGTCATAATGTAATTACCTTAAAGAAAGTAAATTCAATATTAGTAACAGAAAAATATAATGTAGATAGGAATATAATTACTCCAGCTAACTATTTATTGAATGATAATAGTTTTCTAGAAAACATTATATTAGGAAACAAAACCCCTTATACTAATAATGATGTATTAAAAAAGATAGTGGAAATATATTCACAAATGAAGAAAAGAGTTGAATCAAGTATTCCATATGTAAAAGGAGTTTCAAGAGATGGCTATACATATGAAATGATGAAGTTTGATGATCCACAAGTCTTTGAATTAGGTTATAAAGCCAACTGTTGTATAAGAACACTAGACATAGCGCACAACCATTTATTACATGCAACACTTTGTAGAAATGGTAGAATATTAATTATATATGATAAATTAGGAGATGTAACTGCATTTTCTCCATTAAAAAGAAATGGTAATGTTTTAATAGCGAATAGTATTGAATGTGTGGATAAAGATCTAAATGTCAAAGGTCATTCAATAGCGAATGCATTTAAAGAAGGAATAGAAAAAATAGTGGAAATTACTAAACGAAGTAATGAGCCAATCAACCTGGTCTGTATTGGTAATGAATCACACTTAAAACCAAAAACAACTCATTTTCCAAAAAAATACCCAACTCCAACTATATTTGAAAAAAATGATAAAATATATGGTGGGACAGATAATTATCATAAAACTTTAGATATTGTATATAAAGATGAAAACTTTGACCTTGAAAATATTGAGTCAAAAAATCCTAACATTTCATATATGGATCCTAGAGATGAAATAAAATTTGGTGATTTTTCCACAAGAAGATATGAAAACAATAATGAAAATATAATTAATATAATAAACTCTATAAATTATTCAATTAATCCTACAAACTACACACCAATAAGTATATATTCTATAAAAAAAGTTTATTATTCTAAAGATTGGTATATAGCTGAAACTTACCAAGGATTAAAAGGTGAATGCTTAGAAAATGATTACAGAGCTAAAGAAGAATTTAATGATTATATGAAAATGTTAAATAAAGATGAACAACAAAAAACATTAAAAAAGTAAACAAATATAAAGACCAGTACTAATAATAGTATTGGTCTTATCTTTTTAATTGACTTATCTAAAATTTTGTTGTATTATTTTATTGTTGAATAGTCAACAGGTGATTATATGTGGGAAGATAATTTTGTTATTTTATTTAGTTCTATAAAAAAGAAAATGTATAAATTATTAAATAATAAACTAAAAGATTATAATTTATCTATAATTGAAGCAATATACTTAATTATACTATATGATGAAAAAAGTCTTACATTTAAAGAATTAACAACTAAAGCAGACTGTGATAAAGGTATGACTACTAAAGTTTTAGTTAAACTAAAAATGATGGGATATGTAACATATAATATAAAAAATATTGAAATTACAGATAAAGGTAAAATTACAGGAACTAAAATAAAAAATATATTAAAAGAATTAAGAAATAATTTAAATAAGAAGATAGGCGAAAAAGAGTTAAAAAATATTTATAATGAATTAAGTAATTTTAATAATATACTGGAGGGAGAATTAAAATGTTAGAATTAAAAAACATTAAGAAAAGTTATAAAACTGGTGAATTTACACAACATGCTCTTAAAGGAGTAAGTTTAGTTTTTGATAATAATGAATTCGTTTCTATATTAGGTGCATCAGGTAGTGGTAAAACAACTCTTTTAAATATAATTGGTGGGCTTGATAGATATGATTCAGGAGACTTAATTATAAATAATAAAAGTACTAAGAAATTTAATGATGTATTATGGGATGCATATAGAAATAATTGTGTAGGGTTTATTTTTCAAAGTTATAACTTAATCGGGCACTTATCAGTATTAGAAAATGTAATGATGAGTTTGACACTAAGTGGAGTAACATCTAAAAATAAAAAAGAGAAGGCTTTAAAAGCACTAGAAAGGGTAGGGCTTAAAGACCATGCATATAAAAAACCTAATCAACTAAGTGGTGGACAAATGCAAAGAGTCGCTATCGCAAGAGCAATAGTAAATGATCCAAAAGTCATTCTAGCAGATGAACCAACTGGAGCCTTAGACACAAAAACTAGTATTCAAGTAATGGATTTAATAAAAGAAATAAGTAAAGAAAAACTAGTTATAATGGTTACACATAATCCAGAACTTGCTAAAAAATATGCTACAAGAATAATTGAATTAAAAGATGGAGAAGTAATAAAAGATACAAGACCACTTGAATCTGGGACTAATAAAAATGAACTTAAAATAAAGAAAACTAAAATGAGTTTTATAACAGCACTTAAATTAAGTTTTAATAATATAAAAACTAAAAAAGGAAGAACGTTCCTAACAGCATTTGCTAGTTCTATAGGAATTATTGGTATAAGTATAATATTAGCTTTATCTAACGGATTTGATAAACAAGTAGATAAATATGAAAAAAACACATTTAGTAATTTTCCAATAACAATTAGTAAAAACACTGTAGCAATGGATGACAAGCAAATGGAAACCTTAATGGGTACAATGATGCCTGGAGAAGGGGACTATCCAAAAGATAAAGTTATATTCCCATTTGATTTAGATAGTTATAATGTAATGCATACAAATAATATAAGTGAAGAGTTTGTTAACTATGTGGAAAGTATAGATGATAATTTAATAAGTGGTATTACATATACAAGAGCTACATCCCTTAATTTACTGGTAAAAAATGATGAAGTTAAAAGTGTGTCAACTAGTGATTTAAGTATGGGAGTTATACCAAAAGAATTAGATACAGAAGACTTTATGGAAGAAGCTTTTGACTTACTAGAAGGAACATATCCTAAAGAAATAACAGATCTAGTACTTGTAGTAGATAATAAAAATAGAGTAGATACTAAAATATTAAAAAATCTAAATATTGATTATGATAAAGATAAAATAGATTTTAGTGAAATTATAGGTAAAGAAATTAAATTAGTATTTAATAATGATTACTATAAATCATATATGGGTATGTATATTCCAAATAATGATTATGATGAAATGTATGAAAGTGAAAATAATTTAACATTAAAAATAGTAGGTATAGTAAGAGGAAAAGAAGATAACTACTTAGGTCAAATAGCAACCTCTGTAAGTAGTTTAAGTAACATGACAAGTACTGAAAGTATGATGAGTACTACTAATATAGGAAGTTTACTTTATAAAAATGATTTAGTAGAAAAAGTAATAAGTGTTAATAGTGAAAGTGACATAGTAAAAAAACAATTAGATTCTGATAGAAATATAATGACTGGAGAAACATTGACAGAAGAAGATAAATCAAACATGTTATTATATCTAGGTAGTGAAGATAAACCTATGCTTATAAGTATTTATCCAAAAGATTTTGCTAGTAAAGATAAAATAGTAGAATACTTAGATGAATATAATAAAGATAAAACAGAAGAAGATAAAATTGTATACAATGACTTAGCATCAAACTTTGTAACATTTGGTTCTAAAATAATGGACGCGATTACAATAGTTTTAATAGCGTTTAGTTCAGTTAGTTTAATAGTAAGTTCTATAATGATAGGTATAATAACTTATATAAGTGTATTAGAAAGAACTAAAGAAATAGGTATATTAAGAAGTCTAGGAGCTAGAAAGAAAGATATAAGTCGTGTATTTAATGCAGAAACTTTAATAGTAGGTATACTTAGTGGATTAATAGGAATACTAATCGCAAGACTACTAATATTCCCAATAAATAGTTTATTATTGGATTTAACTGGTCTAAAGAATGTAGCTATTTTAAATCCATTACATGCATTAATGTTAATTGTAATAAGTACAGTTTTAACTCTTATTGGAGGAGCTATTCCATCTCATATAGCTAGTAAAAAAGATCCAGTAATTGCTTTAAGAACTGAATAATAAAAAAGAAAGTTGGTTTAATATGTATAATATATTTGTTTTAATGGCATTATTTTTAGTTTATTCATTCGTAGGATGGGTTATGGAAACATGTTATTGTTGGATATGTACTAAAAAATTTGTCAATCGAGGATTTTTAATCGGACCAGTAGTACCTATATATGGAACTGGTGGAGTACTTGTTTATGTATTACTTAAAAGATATTTAGATATGCCTTTAGTTTTATTTATAATGTCTATAATAATATGTAGTTTACTTGAATATTTTACAAGTTACTATATGGAAAAGTTATTTAAAACTAGATGGTGGGATTATTCAAATAGAAAATTTAATATAAATGGAAGAGTATGTTTATTTAATATGATATGCTTTGGTATATTAAGTTTAGTTATAATGTATGGAGTTAATCCATTCTTACTAGATACTATTCATAAAATAGATCCTATGGTATTAAAAACAGTAGTTTCAATTCTTATGACAATATTCTTAATAGATTTAGGTATATCTACAAAGATTATTTATAACTTTAAAGGAATAAGTAAGAATGTATTAACAGACGCTACTGAAGAAGTTAATAAGAAAGTTAAAGAAGTAATACTTAGTAAAGGTGTACTGCTTAGAAGAATTGCTCAGAGTTATCCTAACTTTAAAATTAGAAGGTAAATTAAAAGATTCAGTTCATTCACAAACTGGATCTTTTTCTAATTCTTTTATTAAATTATTTATATCTTCTTCAGGTATTCTTGTTTTAGAATTCAACTTTAATAAATCACATGCTTTTATTGCTCTCCTACTCGTAATAATATTTTTTTCACACATTAATTTAATTATCTTCAATGTTCTTATCACTTCCACACCATTATTTTCAGAATAAATTTTTAATCTATTATCTCCAGTAGCCAAGATCAAATTGTTATCTTTTGCTATAATATAGTTTAATAAGTCAAAAGTAGATAATTTCTTTTCTACATGTGATAACCTAATCATTTTAACCAATTGATTAGATGTAACATTTATTGTTTTAAAATCTTTTATTAAATTAAGATTACATGTTTTGGTATTTATTTCATCATTTTTAAGTATATCACTTATATATACATTATCTAAACTCACAAATTCTTTTAATATATTTGCATTATTTAAATCTGTAATAATATTAGTATCAGTAATTATTATCTTCTTTGTTATATTCATCAACTGTAACTCCCAATAATTCACACGCTTTATTTAATGAAATAATACCATCTATTTCTAACTTATAAACCAATTTCTTATATTGATAAGATTTTTCTGGCTCGATTGGATTAGGATCGTTCTTTCCAATTTTTTGACCTAAAAGTATACTAAACTTTTTATATAAATATTCTGAAATTATATTTAATTCATGCAATCTATATATAATAGCACTATAACTTACTTTATATTCATTTTTAAATGCTTTCAATTCAAAAAAACTAATATTCTTTCTTGAAGTACCAAATTCATTTATAATTGCTTCTTTTGGCATTAAAAGTGAACTAGCAAATCTATTACAAACTTTTTCTGCATCTAGTTTATCATCGATTTTAAGTAAAAGATGTCCTAACTCATGAGCAATAGTAAATCTTTGTCTAGCACCATCTCTTATATCATCTAACAAAACAATAACAGGAATATTATTAACATATTCATTCATACCATCAAAATCACTAAATTGATTATTAATGTTTTCAACTTGTATTATAATAATACCTAAATTTTCTAATATATTAATTAAATCAGAAATAGGTTGTTTATTAGATATTTCTATATAATTTCTAAACTTATTTGCTACTTCTTCTGCCTCTTTTAAACTTTTACAATTATATAATTTTAATTTATTATTAACAGAATTAATATTATTCATTTCTAAAACTTCTATATATTTGTAAACATTAATTTTAATTAAATCTTTCAATAATTCCAATTTTTTACCAGTTAATCTTTGCTTTTTTCTAAAAGAAACAAACTTCATTTCAGGCATATCATAAACTTTTAAAAGTTCAATTGACTTAACATTATATGCATTGGCAAACTCAATAATTTTAGTTGAATCAGGAATAATTTTTCCATTTTCATATTTTGATACAGCAGTAGCCGACATATTTAGTAGTATACCAGCATCTTTAAGAGATAAATTTTTTAATAATCTAATTCTTTTTAGATTTTCTCCAATTTCGTTCATATTATCACCTCAGTTTATATTTTAACATTAAAAAGAAGAAATGTAAACTAATAAAGTGAAATTAGACTATAAATAAAATGTTGTGTTTTTTGATTGTGGACATTGTGATATAATATAGAAGTAATATTAAAAGGTTCGTTATGGAGGTTAAATTATGACCGATAAAGAAATAAAATTTTATAATAAAAGATTATTAAAAATAGATTTAGCACTAGAAAGTTATGTTGATTTTTATAATGATAAGCCAAACAAGTTAGTACAATTAAGAAAACAGTTAAGACTTTATAGAATAGAAAAAGATAAAATGACTGATGAAGAAAAATTTAACAATTGTAAAAGCTTAGTTGACAAGTATACTAAACTTATTAATGAAATTGGAAGAGATAAATTTGAATTTTATGATGATGGAGATGTAATTTGTATATCAAAATAAAACATTGGATTTTTATTTAGAGAATTGACACTTACAATTAATAGTGGTAATATACATAACCAATAGGAATAATATCGTAATTATTCCTTGATAAAAGGTGGTGATTGAAAATACTTTTGCTTAATTTCTAAACAAAGATAATAATAAGGAGAGTGAGTATATGTCAAGAAAAACTTTAGAAGACTTTGAAAATTCAGATGGTTCATATGATTATCAAGCGTATGCAGATTATTTAGAATCAGCAGAATGTGCTGATGATGAGGGTTATGATATTTATGCGGATGTGGATGGAAATATATATGAAAGAACAGATGGAAGCTGGACCATTGGTCATGGCCATAATAATGTAAATGATCCAAGAGATCCAAGAGAGCCAAATGATCCGAAATCATATGGTAGAAAATGGAAAAATCCATGGTTAAAGTATGTTGAAAAATTAAATTTGACACAGGAGGAAATTGAATTATTAAATAGTTTATGTACATTTGATGGAATAAATGTAGATAAGAATTTAAGCGCAGATGAATCAAAATTAATATTAAAAAGAAAATAAAAAAATAGAAAAATAGAAAAGTAAAAGTAGATTTGTATGGAAAATATTCTAAGTATCTTATACAATAATTCAATAAAATTTAAGACTATTGATCAAAAAGATATAGAAAAAATCATAGAAATTATTATATCTGAAAAGCATTTAGATGCATATATTTTAAATATGAATATTCAATCAACAAGAAGCAATGTACTTGCTTCTTATTCTAATTATACAAAGACAATAACGATTTATATTAATTTAATTAACAAAATGATTTATGACATAAAAAAAAGCAATGAGATGGTTAATGAATGTGAAAAACATTTATATTATAATTTGTTAATATTACAAGTTTTACTGCATGAAGTGGAACATGCCAATCAACAAAAAATTGCATATAGTGAAAATAGTTTAGAGGCTTTAATTTTAAGAT
The DNA here is from genome assembly GCA_934101625.1 of uncultured Bacilli bacterium. GTDB lineage: Bacteria > Bacillota_I > Bacilli_A > RF39 > UBA660 > CAKOLN01. The sequence continues at coordinate 126,468 of CAKORV010000001.1, forward strand.
TATCGTATTTAGTAGATGATGGATATAGTGAAAAATTGTATGAATATTGTCCTGAAGAAAGATTTGCAGAAATAAAATCTGTTGGAGAAATTTTATATTTAATTGAAACTTTTTGTGAAAAATATAATAAATTACATGAAGCCTTTATATTAGAAAAAAATATAAGACAATTAAGAGGATATCATTATAAAAATTCAAAAATTAATACTCCGTTAATAGACTATTTTACACTCGGAAAAAGAGAAAAAATTTTATCTGATGTAGAATACTTAATTAAATCAAATAATCTTTTACTAGATGAAAGATTTAAGTATGGTTTTCCTATTTCAAAAGTTGAATATAGTCTAAAGCTTAAAAATATTTTGCTTAAGTAAAATAAATTTATTATGATATAATATAATTGTGAAAGGTGGTTATTAATAATGGAAATAAAAAGCGATGATTTAAAAAATTATAAGGATTATGTTATTTACAAAGAAGGTTACAGGGTAGTATATTTTTATGAAAATTATCATGAAGTCGTTAAAGGAGTGTATGCAAAAAATATAAACGATTTTATAAACTACTTGAAAAATGATAATATAAACATAAAGTCAAATAACATTGATGATATTCTTACTGCTTTTTTAGAGAATAATCCTAATGCATTAGGTGTAGCAATATATGACATAAATCAAAATTGTATAAAAAAGAAATTAAGAAAAAATATCAACATTATTAATAATTCTACGATATATAAAGAAGAACTAATTCATGATTATAATAATGTTAAAGCAACAGAAGGGTATAGAATAATCTTTTTTAACAATGATGGTACCTATAGTGTTGGTCACTATTCTAAAACATTAGAAGGTTTTATGACAGATTTTGTAGAAATTGAACCAATTATGAGTAAAGATGATATACCAAAATTTATATCAATAGAAGATATATTAGACAGATACTTAAAAATGTATAATGAAATAAGAGGAGTAGCTTTATACAAAATTGATGGAACTTTAATGTCTAGAAAAGATAGAAATGATGTTTTAAGAAAAACATGATTTCTTTTTTTCTTGCATATTTTCTAAATTGTGATAGAATAAAGTACAATTATTTGGAGATGTACTTATGAAAAAAGAAGATTTAGAAAAATTAAAAAGTAAAATAGTTAAATTATCTGAAAAAGAACTAAAAGAAAGAGATAAATATTTACAAGGTTTAGCAAACGGCAAATTATCTGGACCATTAACTAATTATCAAAGTATAGATAAGCCTTGGTTAAAATATTATGATTTAAATATAGATAGTAATTTTTTTAATATGACTGTATATGAATCCTTAACTAAATTTAATAAAGAACATCTAAATGATATTGCCATTGAATATTTTGGTGCTAAAATTTCGTATAAAAAACTATTTGAAAATATTGATAAATTGGCATCATCTTTTAAAGCAAATGGTGTGAAAAAAGGAGATTTTATTACAATATGTGCTCCAGGTATACCAGAAACGGTTTACAGTTTTTATTCTCTATCTAAATTAGGTGCAGTTTCAAATATGATAGCACCTTACTTTGATAAACAGGATTTTATAGATAGAATTTATGATTGTAAAAGCAAAATTTTAATTGTGATGGATAGTTTTTATGAAGAAATTAAAGATGCTGTTAGCAAGTCTATTATAGAAAAAGTAGTTATAGTTCCTTCCTTAAATTCCTCACCATTAAAAATACTAAATAAAAAATATAAAGTTAGTGGAAATGAAACATTGTGGAGTACCTTTATAAACGAAGGCAAAAATATATTAGATGTCAAAATGATACCTTATGAAAAAGATTTACCTTTGGTGATGGTCTATTCAAGTGGTACGACAGGTGCTTCTAAAGGTATCCTTTTAACTAATGATAGTTTTCAAAATTCAGTTAGTGCATACTTTAAATCTGGTTTAGATATACATAGAAATCAAAAGTTCTATCAAATAATTCCAACATGGTATTCAACAGGAATTAGTACTTCAATTCATTTGCCACTAACTTGTGGTGCGACTATTTTTATGGATCCAAGGTTTGAAAGAGATATATTTATTAAAAATGTAATAAAAGCAAAACCAAATTATACACTAGCTCCTACCAGTATGTATGAAGGATTTCTTAATAATAAAAATTTAAAAAATAAAGATCTTTCATATCTTACAAATGCTTTTGAAGGCGGGGAACCATTAAGTAAAGAATTAGGACTTAGAATTAACGAAGTATTTAAAAATCATAATAATACTTCAAGCATAAAAGTAGGCTATGGCCAATGTGAATGTGGTGCGACAATAACAACTCAGACTAATATAACTGAACATTGTAATGGCTCAGTGGGAATACCTTTACCCGACATAAATATACAAATATGTGATGAAAACATGAATGAAGTTATGACAGGCATAAGAGGCCAAATAGTTGTAAATACGAAGTCAAGTATGTCTAAATATTTCAAAAATGAATCAGAAAGTAACAAATACTTTTATATTGATAAAAATGGACAAAAATGGAATTGTACGGGTGACATTGGATATATAGATTTAAATGGAAATCTATTTGTAGAAGGTCGTGCATCAGATTATTCAATAATAAATGGAGAAAAATTTTATAATTTTGACATAGAAAATATAATAAAGAATATAAAAGGAATAAAACTATGTGATGTATTACATAGAAATAAAGAAAATAATCAAGAATTAGTAGTTCATTTAATTATAGAAGAAAATAACAACTTGGATCCTAACAATATTTTAAAAGAAATTCAAAATAAAATTTATGAAGTAACTGGGAATATAAATACGGTTCCACATGTTTTCAAATTTAGAAAAGAGTTCCCTTATGCCAAGTCAGGAAAAAGAGATACATTAAAAATGATGAATGAAACCGATGAATTTATAGAAATTGATTTTGTGGTAAAAACAGAAAAAATTTTAAAAAGAAAATGAATTCAAATTAATTGATATTTATTTTCTTTTTTGTTATCATTATTATGGTGATAATAAGGGATGACTAGTAAAACATTATTAATAATTTTTAGTTTAATTTACATGTTTGGATTAATATATTTATATTTTTCAAAATCAAGACTTAATAATAAAGAAAACAAAGTTTATAAAATTATGCTAATAACTAATGTTATTGGCTTAATACTCCAATTAGCATGTGATTATGTTTCATATAAATATAATACTATACCAAAAATAATTTCTAGTATAATTTATAAATCCTATTTGGTATATTTCATTGTATTTATAAATTTAATGTTACTATATTTAATAATTATAGTATTTAAAAAATATGAGAAGATTATGGTCAAAAGTAGTATCATAGTAACGATAGTTGAATCTTGGATTATTTGTTTAGCACCCTATGAACTTTATCGAAATGTTGAAACTAAAACTTATTATACATTTGGCATTGCAATTAATTTATCATTTATATTTTCTGCAATTATATGTCTATTTATGTTTGTAGTTTTAATAATTAATCTTAAAAAAATATCAAAGAAAAAAAGTATACCTATATATTTATTAATAATTTCAGGAATAATAACGGCAATCATTCAACATAAATATCCGGACATTTTAATAATAACTGCCATGGAAAGTTATATATGCTGTTTAATGTACTTCACCATAGAAAATCCTGATTTAAAACTGATAAATGAACTTCAATTAGCCAAAGACACTGCCGAAAAA
>CAKORV010000002.1 GCA_934101625.1 uncultured Bacilli bacterium
GTAGCGAGGGAGGGACTCGAACCCCCGACATATCGGGTATGAACCGATCATTCTAGCCAGCTGAATTACCTCGCCATCAGAAAACAAGTAAATGATACCAAAAAATAAAACTCTAGTCAATAGTTTTGAATAAAATACTTTATTAAAATTAAAAAATATGTTATTCTAATATATAGTAGAGGGTGTTAGAAATGTTTGGAAAGATATTAGAAATTGATGAAAAAAATGTAATTATTGAAAATTTAAAGAAAGAAACACATTCTGAATTTATGAATTGTCATATTATTTTTGAAGAACCTAGTAAAAAGACAGTTGGAGAAATTGTTAAGATGGATGATGATTATATTAATGTTTTATTAATTGGAGAAATTGAAAATAATATTTTTTCTGCTGGAGTAGTTAAAAAACCTGCAACAAATTCAATTATTAGAATTATTAATGTTAGTGAATTAACTTTAATTATAGGTAAAAATGAACCTAGTAAAGACTCTTTGATTATAGGAAAATCTGCTATATATAAGAGTTATAATATATCAATACCAATTAATAGTTTTTTTGCAAATCATTCTTGTATTATAGGTAATACTGGTAGTGGTAAATCATGTAGTGTTTCTAGAATATTAGAAAATTTATTTGTTGATAGTCCTTTTAAGCCTAAGAATTCTCATTTTGTTGTGTTTGATGCATATGGTGAATATAAAAATTCGTTTATGGAAATTAATAAAGTACCAGGATTAGGATTTAAAAAATATACTACGAAAGTAGAAAGTGATGATGAATTATTACTTAAGATTCCACCTTATTTCTTAGGACCAGATGATTTAGCAATATTATTATCTGCGACTGATTCTACTCAGTTACCTGTTATTGAAAAGACTTTAAAATTAGTTTATATTTTTACTAGTAAAGATGATACTATGAAAGAATATAAAAATGATATTATTGCTAAGTGTTTACTTGATATATTAACAAGTGGAAAAAGTGGTAGTCAAATGAGAGATCAAATAATCGCAGTTCTTTCTCATTATAATACAGAGGATTTAAACTTAGAATCAATTATTAAACAACCAGGTTATGATAGGACACTTAAACAATGTTTACTTATAGATGAACAAGGAAAAATGAATGCTATTTTATTAGTTACAGAGTTTTTACATCAATTTGAGAAAGTAAATTTAGATAATATAGTTATTGGAGATGGGTTTATTTATAATTTGAATGATTTATATTATGCTCTTGAATTTGCACTAATGAGTGAAGGTGCTTTAAATAGTAATGATCAATATAATAAGAATAATATTTTAAAGACAAGATTACAAAGTATTATTAATTCAGATAATAAAGAGATATTTCAAATTAATGAATATGTAGATAGAGATATTTATATAGATAAGTTATTTAAAGATGCTTGTTTAATTGATATTAATTTAAGTCATGTTGATGATAGATTTGCTAAGATTATTACTAAGTTACTTTCTAAAATATTGTTTACATATACTACTAAACAAAGTGTAAGAGGTAGTATTAGTATGAATATTATTTTGGAAGAAGCACATAGATATGTACAGAATGATAGTGATGTTGATATTATTGGATATAATATTTTTGATAGGATTACTAAAGAAGGTAGAAAGTATGGAACTTTATTAACTTTTATTACACAAAGACCTAGTGAGTTATCTACTACAGCTTTAAGTCAATGTTCTAATTTTATTGTATTTAGATTGTATCATCCTAATGACTTTAATATTGTTAGTAATTTGAGTACTAATGTTAATAATGAAACATTGGAAAAACTAAAGAGTTTAAACCCTGGTACAGCTTTAGTATTTGGAACTGGATTTAAAGTACCTTTACTTGCAAAGTTTGAATTACCTAATGTTATGCCTGAAAGTACTAGTGTAGATTTGGCTAAATTGTGGTATACAACAAGTGAATAAAATGATATAATAATAGACAATTCGTTAATTTGAATAAAGATAGAGATTTAATTGGTATAGATGTTTCTGGTTATATATTATCAAAAGTTAAATGTAGTCATTTAAAATTAAAAAAATTAGTTTACATGTGTTATGTTGATTATTTGTGTAAATATAATGAAAAACTGTTTACAGATAAAATATTAGCTTATCAATATGGACCTATTGTAGAAACTGTATATAATAAATATAAGAATAGTGGTAAAAAGATTTTAAAGAATAATATAGATAGAGAAGATGAAATGCTTATATTTAGAAGCAGAATACTTGCATCTAGAAATGGAATTAATAAAGCATTTAGTATAGATAAAACTTTGGAGAAATATTCAAATTTAACTAGTAGTGAATTAGTTAGTTTGACACACAGAGAAAATAGTCTTTGGACTAAATCAAAAGAAATAATAACTGATGATATGATAATTAAGTATCATAAATATGAGAAGGAAGTGTAAATAATGAAAGATATAGTTTTAACAGGAGATAGACCTACAGGTAAGTTACATTTAGGTCATTATGTAGGTTCGCTTAAAAATAGAGTGGAAATGATGAATTCAGGTCTTTATGATATGTATGTATTTTCTGCTGATATGCAAGGTTTAACTGATAATGCTAAAAATACTAAAAAGATAAGAGAAAATGTTTTTGAAGTAATTAAAGATAATCTATCAGTAGGGTTAGATCCAGAGAAAGTTACTATTTTTGTACAATCTGGAGTACCAGAATTAACTGAATTAACAACATATTATTTAAATTTAGTAACACTTAGTAGACTTAAGAGAAATCCAACTATTAAAGAAGAAATAAAACAAAGAGGATTTGAAGAAAGTGTGCCAGTTGGATTTTTAACTTATCCTATAAGTCAAGCAGCAGATATTACTGCATTTGATGCAACTTTGGTACCAGTTGGAGAAGATCAAGTTCCAATACTTGAACAAGTTTGTGAAGTTGTAGATACATTTAATAGACTATATGGAGAAACTTTAGTTAGACCTAAATATGTTTTGCCTGAAAATAAAAATGCTAGAAGATTACCTGGTATAGATGGGAAAGCAAAGATGAGTAAAAGTGCAGGTAATTGTATTTATTTATCAGATGATACAGAAACAGTTAGAAAGAAAGTAATGAGTATGTATACGGATCCTAATCATATTAAAGTAAGTGATCCTGGAAATACTAAAGATAATCCTGTATTTATATATTTGGATGCATTTATGACTGATAGAGAAAAGTTTGAAGAATTAAAGAATCATTATGAACAAGGCGGTCTTGGAGATAAAGTTGTTAAAGAAACTTTATTTGAGGTATTAGAAAGTGTTCTAACTCCAATAAGAGAGAAAAGAAAGTATTATGATGAACATCCGGAAATCGTTGAAAATATTGTTAAAGAAGGAACTAAGAAAGCAAGAATTAAAGCAAGTGAAACATTAAAAAGAGTTAGAGAAAGAATAGGCGTAGAATACTTTGATTAAGATAAAATTGGAAAAATGTGTAAAAATAGTCAAAATGAGTCGGAATTTTGTGTAAAATTTGATTGAAACGGCTGGAATTTTGTGATTGTGTAAACATTTTTTCTTTTTTTATTGAAAAATGTACTAAATTATGGTACAATATAAAATGCTTTAAGGGGGAAAATATGAAGAAAGATGATCAAATATTATTTGAACAATATTTTAATTATGGTGGAGAGAGAAGAATTAATTCAAAAAAACTTGCTAGTTTAATAAATTTGATACTTAATAGTAAGGAATTAATGAATACTCCAGTTAAAAATAGTAATAAACTTACTAAAGGTACATTAATTAATATGAAGTTTACTACACTTGATACTATTTGTATGAATGTAAGTTTTAATGGTAGTTATCTGGTAAGTGATGGTGTCACTAATGAAGTGAGAACCATTGATGGTAGTTTAGTTATAGGTAATGGTGAAGTATCTATAAAAAGTAAAATAACTAGAGTAAAAGAAAATGAAACCTTTGATTTGTATGAATTATTCTATATAGAAAATGGTAAATATTATAGATATAGTGTTTATCCTTTTAATAGTTATACAGAAGAAATTGGACCTTATGATTTTGAAAAATATAAAGATTTTGAAAAAGAAACTTTAAGTAGGATTAAGAGGTAGTTATGGAATATTCAAAGGTATATGGTTTTACAAATGAAAATTTAACTAGTTATAAAAATATTTATAATTTTAAAAATTCAAGAGTTTTATCTGTTATAGGAAGTGGTGATCAATATTTATCTAGTATTTTATTTGGAGCAGAAAGTGTTGTTCTTTTTGATAAGAATGAAATAGCTAGGTTATATTTTTTACTTAAATTCTATGCTATTAGATATTTATCATATGAAGAGTTTACTGATTATTTTGTTAATAAAAAGATTATGGATAAAAAATATTATAGTAAAATAAGAAGATTTCTACCAAAAGATGTCAAATATTATTTTGATAAAGTATATAAGAATAATATATTTATACAATATCCTATATCTATAAGTAATAATCCGATTAATTTTTCTACTGGAAGAGTTATACCTTATCTAGAAAAAGAGAACTATTATAAGTTACAAACTATATTAAGAAATATAGAGATTCCAATTATTAAAACTAGTTATTTGGAAGAATTAGATTTTGATAAATTAGGTAAGTTTGATGTTATGTTGTTTTCTAATATTTATTTGTATTTGGATATGGATTATCAAAAATATAAAAAGTTTCTTATAGGATTAAGGAATAATTTGACAACTGATGGTAAAATTCAAGCAAATTATACTTGGACTAATGGTGGAAGAGGATATGATGATTTCATTCATTCTAGCGATGATGGATTTGATGTTACAGAAGTAAGTAGTGTTAGATATGATGGTAAAACTGATTTTAAAGATTATGTATTAACTTATAAAAAGTAGTTGAATTATAAATTTAATAATGTTAAAATCTTAATAGAAAGCGAAGATAAGGGAATAAATTTAAAGCACTTATTATAGAAAGTTAGTGGTTGATGGAAACTAATATAAGTATTAAATTTTCCTACCCTTTAAGTGAAATATAAAAGTATTTCCGGAATTAAACCGTTATTTAATAAAGTTAAAATTAGGATGGCACCGCGGTTATTCGCTCCTTAGTGTCATTCTTTTTATTTTGAGAGGTGTAAAATGAAAAATAATAAAATAACTAGTAGAGAAGAGAATTTTGCAGATTGGTATACTGATGTAGTATCTGTTTCAAGATTAGCGAGATATTCAAATGTAAAAGGGTGTGTTATACTTGAACCTAATGGATGTGCACTTTGGGATAACATAGTAGAAAATATGGATAAGTTATTTAAAGAAACAGGGCATAGAAATGTTAAATTACCTATGTTTATACCAGAAGGATTACTAAATAAGGAAAGTGAATTAGTAAATGGTTTTGCACCTGAAGTAGCGTGGGTTACACAGGGTGGATCTAAAACACTTGAAGAAAGATTGTGTGTGCGTCCAACTAGTGAAACTTTATTTAGTGATTACTATAGTGAAATAGTTAAGTCATATAAAGATTTACCAATTAAATATAATCAATGGTGTAGTGTTGTTAGATGGGAAAAAGAAACTAGACCATTCTTAAGAAGTAGAGAATTTTTTTGGCAAGAAGGCCATACAGTACATGCAACTAGTGAAGAAGCAGAAAAAGAAACTAGAGATATGCTTAATGTATACAAAAAATTCTTTGAAGAATATTTAGCAGTACCAGTAGTATGTGGAAAGAAAACAGAAAAAGAGAAATTTGCAGGAGCAGAATATACATTAACTATTGAAGCACTTATGCATAATGGAATATGTCTTCAAAGTGGTACAAGCCATTATTTTGGACAAAAATTTAGTAAGGCTTATGATATTAAGTTTCTAAATAAAAATAATGAGTATGAATATTGTTATCAAACATCATGGGGTACTTCAAATAGAATGATTGGTGCTTTAATTATGGTACATGGTGATGATCGTGGATTAGTTCTTCCACCTAAGATTGCGCCTACTAAAGTGGCAATAATACCTATTGGAAATGATGAAAATGTAATAAATACTACAAATATGATAGAAAGTCTATTAAAAGAAAATAACATTAGTTATTACACTGATAATACTGATAAAACTCCAGGATTCAAATTTGCTGAAGCAGAAGTAAATGGTATACCAGTTCGTATAGAAATTGGAAAAAGAGATTTAGAAAATAATCAAATTACTTTTGTAAGAAGAGATACTAGTGAAAAAATCACAATTAGTTTAAATGAAAATATACTTGATAAATTAAATGAACTATTTAATGAAATTCAAAATAACTTATTTGAAAAAGCTAAAGAAAGAATGAATAGTTTGACATTTACAGCTAGTAATTTAACTGAAGTAGAAAATATTTTAAATACTCATCCAGGATTTATAAAAGCACCTTGGTGTGGGAATTTAGATTGTGAACTAAAAATGAAAGAAATTAAAGGATGTAAGTCTAGATGTATATTAGAAAATGAGGAAGTTCATGATGAAAAATGTGTTGTATGTGGTGGTAAAGCAAAACATATTGTGATGTGGGGAATTCAATATTAAAGTTGTTGTTTATTCAATAACTTTTTTTCTATTGTAGAATTAGTAAAATTTGGTTATAATATAAATATAAAAGGAGAATAAAGATGGTTAAAAAGAAATTAAATGTAAAAAAATTAGGAGCATTTATTGGAGCAATAGTTTTAGTAGTTATATTAGGAATAGTAGGAATTAAAAAATTAGTTGACGAATCTAAATTAAAGAAAACTATAGAATATAAGTTAGGAGAAGTTGGTTATAGTACCAATGAAATAAAAGTTATAAAAGATACTTTTGATAATGATAAAATTAATGATTTATTAAATTCGAAGTATAAAAGTAATCTTACAAAATTTATAAATGAAAAATATTTTCTATATAAAAATTTAGATAGATATTTGGATTATTATAGTAAAAATTCTAGTATTAAACCTTCAAAAGTGGTGGGAATAGTTAATACAAATGCTGATACTGGATGGTATAGTAAAATAGTGGATACTGATATATCAAAGGGAGAAAAAATGCTAGTTAATAAGTTTTATAAGTTGGGTAGTGATTATGAACCTAGTGATTTAAAGTTGGTGTCAAGTTCTTATGCTTATTCTGGAAAATATGTAAGTGAAAGTATTTATGATGATTTAATTAATATGTTAAGTGATGCTAAAGATGCTGGATATACATTAGTAGTTAGTCAAGGATATAGAAGTTATGCTGATCAAGAAGAAGCATATAATGATATTGAAAGTTCTAGTGGAGAAGATAATGCTGATAGATTAGCTGCAAGAGCAGGACATTCTGAATATCAAACTGGATTAAGTGTAGTTATTAAACCATATAATAAAGAAGTTGAAGAAGGAAAACAATATGATGAAAATGATTGGTTATTAAAAAATAGTTATAGATATGGATTTATATTAAGATATCCAGAAAATACTAGTGATATAACTGGATTTGAAACAGATATGTGGAGATTTAGATATGTTGGGACAGATATAGCAAGGAAAATACATGAAGAAAATATAACATTTGATGAGTATTATGCTTATTATTTAAATAAGTAAATTTACTAAGGGGGAATTATGAATAACAAAGTAGTAGTATTAGGTGGTGGTACAGGTTTGTCTGTACTATTATCTGGTTTAAAGAAATTTCCATTAGATATAACAGCAATTGTTAGTGTATCTGATAATGGAAGTTCAACTGGAAAATTAAGAGAAGAATTTAATACTCCAGCAGTTGGAGATATAAGAAGAGTGTTAATAAGTTTATCAGAAACTGAACCATTAGTGGAAAAGTTGTTTAACTATAGATTTCATACTACAAGTGATTTAAATGGGCATACAGTTGGTAACTTGATTTTAACTGCAACTAAAGAAATTACAGGTAACTTAAGTGATGGTATTGAAGCTTTGTCTAAAGTGTTTAATTTAAAAGGTAGAGTTGTACCATTAACTGAAGATAATGTAACCTTAATGGCTAAAATGACAGATGGAAGTATAGTAAAAGGAGAAACTGAAATAACTGCATCAGACAAAAAAATCAAAAAGGTATTTTATGAAGAAACTCCAATTATTACACCACTTGCTATTAAAGAAATAAGAGAAGCTAATATAATAGTGTTAAGTATGGGAAGTATATATACAAGTATCATTCCAAATTTAATTAATAAAGAAATTATAGATGCTATTGATAATTCGAATGCAAAAGTAATGTATGTTTGTAATATGATGACGCAACCTGGCGAAACAGATGGATTTAGTGTTAGTGATCATGTTAAATTATTAAATAGTTATTTAGGTAATAAAAAAATAGATAAAGTGTTAGTTAATAATAAATTAATTGATAAAATGATATTAGATAAATATCAAAACGAAGAACAAAAAGATTTAGTAAAAATAGATTATGATAATCTTAAGGATGTAACTTTAATAGAAGATGATTATTTTATTGTTGAAGATTCAAGAATTAGACACGATGCTTTAAAATTAGCTTTTAGTATATTTAGTGAAATATTCAAATAAAATCTAGAGAAATAATTTCTAGATTTTTTAAGTATTAATAATTTACTATATATATTTTATTTTCTGAATTATAGAAAGAAAGTACCTAAAATGTACCTAAATAACAAATATAAAAAAAAGCCCTTAAATAAGGACTTAAATTACTAATTGGTGGAGAATGTGGGACTTGAACCCGCGACCTCCTGCGTGCAAGGCAGATGCTCTAGCCAACTGAGCTAATTCCCCAACGGTAGGCACTTGATTAAATCAAGCATAGAAAGTGTATCATAAAATTGATACTTAAGTCAAGACATTTTTCGTAAATTTTTATAAAATGTTGAAAAAAATGGTTATTCATAGTAAAATTTTGTTAGAAAAGGTGATGAATGTGGAAAATAAAATTATAAATATTGAAATAGATGAGGATGGAAATTTATTTATACCTAGTGAATTAAGAAAACAAATAAAGCCTAATATGTTATTAACTTGTATTAGCAGTAATTCATTGTTAATTATTACTAAAGATAGTTTAAATCATTTATGTAGTAATATACCTAGAAAAGAACAAATAAATAGATTAAGAGTTCTTAAAGCTAATTCTACTGAGTTTGTTATGAATGAAAATTTTATTGTTAATATTCCTGATTATATATTGGATAGAATTAATTTTAGAAAAGGTGGTATTGTTTTCAGTAAGCAAAATAGTGATAGTTTTCAAATTATAGATTCTAAATTATTTAGAGAAAATGAAGATAGAGTGGAAGAGACATATGGAAAACAAATTTAGGTTAGAACTATTAAATAAAAATAAAGAATTTCAAAATATATTTAATGATCTTTTAGGACAAAAAGATATATTTGAATTTGATGATAACTTGTATAATTTTATATTGAGAGATAGATCATCTATTTGGATAAATAATGAACCATATGCATTTAAAGATTTATTTCATTTAAACTTGAATGAAGGTAGATGTAAAAGATGTGTTTTTGAATTGTTGTTTCTTTTAGATAAATTTGGAATTTATAGTGAAGCCGTGGAATGCGTTAACAATTATTTCAAGGGAACTACTGGTTCTAGTTATGGTGGACATTGGTATTTGGAATTATATTACAATAATGATATATTTTTAATTGATACTTCATTAATTATTGTAGGTAAAAAAGATTCTTTTGAAAAGTTAGGACATAAAATTATAAGAAAACTTGATATAGATACTATATTTAAAGAAAATAATGAGTTAATAGATTATTATGATAATATGATAATTAATAAATCTAATTTATAATATCAACTTTTATGAGGTTTTTAAAATATATTCTTATGCTATTTATAAGGATATATTTTTCTATTGTGTTTATATTTCTAATATTACCATTAATATATTTGAGTTCTCCTTTATCAAAGTATTTAACTTTTATTTCTTTATTTTCTTTTATAGCAACTTTAAGTAAATTATCTATTTCAGAAATCCTATCTTCCATAATAATTGGTTTTTCAACCTTATTTCTAATCATTATAATTTCATTTATATCTCTATTATTTAATAAAGTATTAAAAGGTTTCCATTTAATCATACCTCGCATAATATCACCTTACTTACTATGACCACCTAAAGTATTATTTCTTTTTTTAATAGTGCTGTAATCATATAAACTATTTGCTTTAAGTATAGAGTTTTCTCCAAATTTACTTGTTACTAGATCTATTACTTTATTTAATTTATCATCTTTTTGATTTTCTTCATTGGTTTCAAATAAATTTAATTGTTTATAATTATTATTCTCAATTTTACCTAAAGATATACTTACTTTTCTAATAGGTAAATCTTCTACATAATTATTAAAAATACTCATACATACTTCTAGTATTCTTTCTTCATTATCTGTTGATTCACTAAGTTTGCATGAATGATAAAACCCACCACCAATACTCCTAGAATATCCAATTCCAAATCCAACAACACCACATACCTTTTTATTTAATCTTAATCTTTTAGTAACTTTACTAACCATTTCTCTAATTATTAATGTAACATTAAGTGTGGTATAATCTTTATATAAAATTTGACTTAATCCATAACTTTTATTTTTAACTATATAATTTTGAGTTTTAATATTACTATAATCAATTCCATTTGCATGTTCCCAAAGTTCTTCACCAAGTATTCCAAATCTTTTTTTATAGAAAGTTTTAGGATATTTATTTATATCACCAACTTTTTTAATACCTAAATCATTTAATTTTTTCATAGTTTTACTACCAATTCCCCACATTTCATCAAGTGGCTCAATATTCCAAAGTTTAGTTTTAATATCATCATACGTCCATTTTGCAATGAAGTCAGGAGAATGTTTACTTTCAATATCAAGAGCAACTTTTGCTAAAAGTAAATTAGGGCCAATTCCACAAGTTGAAGTAAGTCCTGTTCTTTTAGTAATCTCATTCATAATAGTTTTTGCTAGAGTAACATCATCCATTTTATATAGTTTTAAGTAGTCTGTTACATCTAAAAATGACTCATCAATTGAATAAACATGCATATCTTCTTTACTTACAAAATCTAAAAATGTATTAATAACTTCTTTACTTTTTTGAACATATAAATTCATTCTTGGTTTAGCAGTTATATATTTAATATTTTTAGGAATTTCAAAAACTCTTCCACGACTAGGAACACCAAGAGACTTCATATAAGGAGTAACTGCTAGTGTAATCGCACCACCTTTTCTAGATGGGTCTGCTACAATGAGTGGAGTGGTAAATGGATTTAACCTTCTATCAACACATTCTACTGATGCAAAAAAACTTTTTAGGTCTATACATAAAATATTTCTTTCTTCCATAATATACTCATCTCCTTGAAATAAGAATAACATATTTTTGTTCGCGTTTCAATGATTGCAATAATAAATTTATAGGAAAAATATGGAAAAAGTGTTTGACAAACATAAGTACTTATGATAAAGTGTATGTAAGGAAAATCTGAAGTAATTCAAAATAAGTAGAATTTTATATAAATGTTAAATAGTGTAAATGATTTGTAAAATGATATTTAAATATTCTAAACAATGATATAATTAAGTCACGGAAGAATATACATAAAGCAACTTAAATTATATATAATGATAATAGTTTATGTGTTATTCTTAATATGGAGGAAGAAAAATGATTAAGTTAGATAAGGTAAGTAAGTATTATTATTCTAATGGTATGGTGAGTTCTGGAATCTCTAAAGTTTCTTTGGAATTTAATATGGGTGAATTTATTGCGATTACTGGTGCTTCAGGAAGTGGTAAATCAACATTATTAAATGTAATAAGTGGTCTTGATACTTATGAAGATGGAGAAATGTATATTAATGGAAAAGAGACTAGTCATTATACAGAAAGAGAATATGAAGATTATAGAAGAAATTATATAGGTAATATATTTCAAAACTTTAATCTTATTAATAGTTATACTGTTTATCAAAATGTTGAATTGGTTCTTTTATTAAATGGATATAAAAGAAGAGAGGTTAAATCTAGAATATTAGATATTTTAAAGAAAGTTGGACTTTATAAGTATAGACATACTAAAGTATCTAAATTAAGTGGTGGTATGAAACAACGTGTTGCGATTGCGAGATGTTTGGCAAAAGATACACCTATAATAATTGCTGATGAACCTACTGGTAATTTGGATTCTAGGTCTGCAGAAAGTATTATTAAATTACTAAGTGAAATAAGTGAATATAAATTAGTAATAATTGTAACACATAACTACGACCAAGTAAGCGAGTATGTTACAAGAAAAATTACTATGCATGATGGAAGAGTAATTGAAGATAATAAAATAAAGGATTATAAAAAAGTAGATAATTTTAATTTAAGTACTAATAAAGATGCTAAGATAATATCAAAATTAAGACTTGGTATTAGAAATACATTTAATATATTACCAAAGTTCTTATTACTTAGTTTTGTGTATTTGTTTATTATTTTTGCAATTAGTATGACATATGCTTCTTTTCAAAAAGGTGAATATGAGTCAAGTATAAGTGGAAGTAATGCATTTTTTAATACTAAAGATTTAGAGAAAAGAATTATTATTAGGAAGTTAGATGGAACAAATATAACTGATGAAGAATATGAAAGTATTTCTCATATTAATAATGTAGATTATATTGTTAGAGATGATTTAGTTTTAGATAATCAAATAGATATTTATGATAATGATGTTTATTTATATGGATATGCTAATGAGGCTTCTAAGTTTAAAGGTAAAGTTGATTTAGGAAGAAATATTGAAAATGATAACGAGATAATAGTTAGTGGTAGTAAGAATAGTTGGTATTTGAGTGATGGAGATAAAATATTAGACAAAGAACTTAATATTGAAGGAATATATAATAGTGATGGAAGTGAGTATAAAGTAAAGATTGTAGGTATTTCTTATGATGAGTCTAGAGAATATGAGTTAGATTTTTATATGAGTAGTACATTAATAAATAAATTTAATAAAACTTTGATTAATAGATTTAGTAAGATGTCATTTTTATTTAATGATAAGTTAGTTAATTATGATTATGTGTCTAGTGATATGTTAGTATCTAGTGATAAAGTACCTGAAGGAACAGCGTTTATTAGTGAAAATGATAGTTATAATTGTAAGAAGGGTAATTGTAAAAAAACTAATTTAGAAGTATCTTTAACAAATCAAAAATTTACTAATAAAATAGATTTAACTATTACTAATGAATATAATAAGAGTAATATTAAGAGATTATTAGGTATAGATTATAATGATGAGCATTCTAATTCTATTTATGTAAATCAAGCAGATTATGATAAGTTATATGATATGAACAGTTATCAATCTAGTGTGTTTATTAAAGATTATAAAGAAAAAGATAGTGTTATTAATACATTAAAAGATATGGGATTTGATACTTTCTATCTTAAAGATGGTTTATATATATCTACAATGGTAGGTGTTCTTAGAATAGCAAAATTATTAGTTATGGTTGCTTTGATAGTAGTTTTATTCTTTATAAGTTATTTTGTAATTAAGTTAATACTTAAATCTAGAAATATTTACTTTAGTATTATAAGAATGCTTGGTAGTAGTATTAGAACAACAAAAAGATTATTAGATATAGAATTATTAACAATTACTAATTTAATGTATTTGATTTATATTACTTTCTTAGAATTAGTTAAGCATAATGTTATAGCTAGTGGTATGAAAGATACCTTGAGTTATTTAGGATTAAAGGAAAATATAATAATTTATGTTATTTTAATAGTTATGACATTCTTATTAAGTACTAAATATGCTAGAAAGATATTTACTAATAGTTCTATGAGTGTTTATAGGAGTGAGGTGTAATATGATTAAGTTAATTAATGTTAATAAGTATTTTAATAGACATAGAAAAAGTGAAATACATGTTATAGATAATACTTCTTTAGAGTTACCTGACAATGGATTAGTTACATTTTTAGGTGAAAGTGGATGTGGTAAAACTACTCTTTTAAACGCTATAGGTGGTTTAGATAAAGTTAATAAAGGTAAAATAATTATTGATGGAGAAAAGATAACTGGTAGAAGTATAAATAAAGTTGATAAGATAAGAAGTTTAAAGATAGGTTACATATTTCAAGATTATAATCTTATAGATAATATGACTGTTTTTGATAATGTTGCTTTAGCACTTAAAATGAATGGTTTAAAAGATAAAACTGAAATAGAAAAAAGAGTTAATTATGTTTTAGAACGTGTTGGAATGTATAGATATAGAAAAAGACTTGCTAATATGCTTAGTGGAGGAGAAAGACAAAGAGTTGGAATTGCAAGGGCTATTGTTAAGAATCCTAAGATTATTATCGCAGATGAACCTACTGGTAATTTGGATAGTAAGAATACTTTAGAAATAATGAATATAATTAAATCAATTTCTAGGGAAAGATTAGTAATTTTAGTAACACATGAAAAAGATATTGCTGAATTTTATTCAGATAGAATATTGCATATACAAGATGGTAAAGTTATTAGTGATGAAAAAAATGAGGTTCCAAGTGATTTAGATTATAGATTAGATGGTAAGATTTATTTAAAAGATATTAAAAATAAAGAAACTGTTAATAAAGACAATTTAAAGATAAATTATTATAATGATAATAATGAAAAAATTGAATTAGATATTGTTCTTAAGAATGGTAATATTTATATAAATAGTAAGACTAATGAAAAGGTTGAAGTTCTTAATAATGAATCTACTGTTGAATTTGTGAATGAGCATTATAAAAAGATAGATAAAAGTATATATGAAAATTATAAATTTGATTTAGATAGTGTAAGTGATAAAAATTATAAAGTTAGATACTCAAGTATATATAATCCAATTACTTCTTTAGTTACAGGTATAAAGAAAGTATTGAATTATAAAGCTGTGAAAAAAGTGTTATTGTTTGGTTTTGTATTGAGTGCGATGTTTATAACATTTAGTGTATCAAGTATACTTGCTTCATTAAAAGTGGATGAAAAGAACTTTTTAAAATATAATAAAAATTATTTATTAGTTAATGATAAACAGGTGTCTTTAGATGATTTTGTTAAGTATAGTGATAACGAAGATATAAAGTATGTTATACCAGGAGAATCTATTGTGACATTTATATTGAGGTTTAATAAATATTATCAAACTTTTAATAGTAGTGTTAGTTTAACTGGATCTATGACTGATAAAAGTTATTTAAGTGAAAATAATATTATATATGGTAGAAGTATTAGTGAATCTAATGAAATAATTGTTGATAAATTTATTATAGATAAAGTAATAAATGAAGACTATAATGCTAAAATGGCTGGATATGGTAAAGCAATAGATTACATTAATCAAGTTGTTAGTTTAGGTGGTGTTAAAGATTATACTATAGTAGGTATATCTGATACTGGAGAGCCAAATATTTATGTTAGTGATAGTGAATTTTATACAATTATAGATAATAGCAAAGAAGATTTATATTCATATGATGATGGAAGTACTATTGTTGATTATAATTTAGTAAGTGATTTTACTTTGGTTAAAGGTAGAATGCCAGAGAATGCTTATGAAGTAATAATTAATAATGATTTAAGTGATACTTATAAATTAAATAAAACAATAGATACAAAAATTAATGATACTAAACTTACTGTTGTTGGTTATTACACAAGTTTAAGTAATATTAATAAGTATTTAGTTGGACCAGAAACAATAAGAATAAAGGTTATAACTTCTACAAGTAATGTGAGTGTTTATACTGAAAATAAAGAGGCAGTAACAAAATATTTTAAAGACAATGATATAAATGTTGAAGATTCTTATAAGAAAAGTAAAGATGTTTATATGTCTGATATTAGAGATAGTTTGAATAGTAAGTTATTATTTAGTGGAATTATTTTAGTTGTTTCGTTAGTGGAAATTTTCTTGATGATTAGAAGTAGTTTCTTATCTCGTGTTAGAGAAGTTGGTATTTTAAGAGCTATTGGATTTAAAAGAAGAGATATTTATAAGATGTTTGGTGGAGAAATACTTGCGATTACATTGCTTGCTAGTACACCTGGATATTTAATAATGAGTTATATATTGTATCAATTAGCAAAGATGCCTTATGTAAGTAGTTATATTGAATTTAGTCCAATTATGTTGATTGTAAGTTATGTTTTAATATTAATGTTTAATTTAGTATTTGGATTAATACCGGTTTATAGAACGATTAGTAAAAGACCAGCAAGAATATTAAGTAGAAATGATGCATAATCATTTCTATTTTTTACATAATAGCGAGTTATTGACCATTTTTAGGGGTATATATGCCATTTTTGGGCGATAACTTATTTTTCTTTGTATAAAAATGTTTGTCTAAGTGTTGACTTTTAATTCAAAATAGGGTATCATTTAGAAGTAATCAGGCAAATGGAGTGATACTCAAGTGGTTGAAGAGGCGCCCCTGCTAAGGGTGTAGATCGGGAAACTGGTGCGAGAGTTCAAATCTCTCTCACTCCGCCAATTATAATATTAACTCCTTAATGGAGTTTTTTCTTTATATTTTAATAAAAAAATGATATAGTTAATTCATGAAAGAAAATAGTTACATTAAAGGAAATATAGTTAAAATATTATATGAAAGTTCTACTGGTTATAAAGTAGGACTATTTAAAGTGAAAGAGTCTAGTGACGATGTAAAAGAATTTTTGAATAAGACTATGACATTTACTGGTAATTTTATGCCTCTTAATAATGAAATAACTTATATTTTTAAAGGTAATTTGATAAATCATGCTAGATTTGGAATACAGTTTAATGTAACAAGTTATGAATCTGTCATACCAAGTGATACTGATGGAATAATAATGTATTTATCTAGTGGCATATTTAAAGGAATAGGACCAAAAACCGCTAAAGTAATTGTAGATACTTTTGGTGAAGAGACTATAAATGAAATAAAGAATGGTAACCCTGTTTTATCTAGATTAAAGGGTATGAATGAGAAGAAAGCAAGGGAACTTACTAAGAAAATATTAGAATATGATAAAGATCAAGAATTGATTATAGAATTTAATAAATTAGGTTTTACTACTGAAGAGTGTTTAAAAATTGTTAATAAATATAAAGATAGATGCTTTGATATTATAGAAAATAATATATATATGTTAGAAAGTGATATTAATTTTATAAAGTTAGATAAAGTTTTTTTAACTAATCATGATGAATTTGAATGTGTTAGGATTGATGCTTTAATTAAATATTCAATTAAAAATCTTTGTTATACAACTGGGGATACTTTAGTTACTAGAGAAAGTTTATATTTAGAGATGAATAAATATTTTAGTACTAATTTAGATAGTAAGTTGTTTTTAGATAGGCTTAATGATTTGATTGTTTGTAAAACTGTTATAGAGGTGGATGAATTTATTACTTTAAATATGTTTTATGAAACTGAAGTTGAAATTGCTGATACTATAAATTATTTAAATAAAATTAAACCTACTTTTAATAAAGATGATATAGATGACTATATTAATAAGTATCAAAAAGAAAATAATATTACTTTTAATAATTCTCAAATAGAAGCGATTAAAGGAAGCTTATTAAATAATTTATTTATTATTACAGGTGGACCAGGTACTGGTAAAACCACTATTATTAAAGCAGTAGTGGATATTTATGAAAAATTATGTGGTGATATTGAACTTAAAGATATTACTCTTCTAGCGCCTACTGGAAAAGCTAGTAAAAGAATAACTGAAAGTGTACATAGAAAGTCTAGTACTATTCATAAGTTCTTAAAGTGGAATAAAGAAACTAAGGAATTTAGTGTTAATAGATTTAATCCTGTAGATACTAGGTTAGTCATAATAGATGAATTTAGTATGGTAGATATATTTTTATTTAATAGTTTATTAGATGGTTTAACAAGTAAAGTGAAATTAATTTTAGTGGGGGATGCCAATCAATTACCTAGTATTCAACCAGGAAATATTTTAGCGGATTTACTTAGTGATAAAAATTTACCAGGAATATATTTGACAGATATTTATAGAACTAAAAAGGAGTCTTATATAATTCCTCTTGCGATGGATATAAAGAATAGAAAAGTTTTTGAAGATTTTCCTACTAATTATGAAGATTTTAAATTTTTCTCAGTACCAGATATACAAATTAAATCTTATTTAACTACAATTTTTAAACATGCTAGAGATAAGAATATGTCTATAGAAGATTTTCAAGTTTTGATTCCTATGTATAAGGGAGAAAATGGAATAGATAATATTAATAATTTAATGCAATCTATATTTAATCCTGAATCTATCATGAAAAAAGAAATTGTTATTAGAGATGTAACTTATAGGGAAGGAGATAAAGTTATTCAATTAGTTAATGATGTTGATAATAATATATTTAATGGAGATACTGGATATATTAAAAGAATTATTATGGGTAAGAATCCTTTTATTGAAATAGATTATAATGGTAATGTAGTGTCCTATAAAAAAGGTAAGTTTGATGAATTTACTTTGGCTTATGCAATAAGTGTGCATAAAAGTCAGGGAAGTGAATATGATAATGTAGTGGTGGTTTTACCTTCTAATATGAAGAGAATGCTTTATAATAAACTTATTTATACAGCTGTTACAAGAGCTAAAAAGAGTTTAATTATTATTGGAAATATAGATAGTTTAAATTATGCTGTTAAAACTGAATATAGTGTATATAGAAATACAGCTTTAAAGAAAATTTTAGGTATAAATTAAGTAATTTAGTAAATAATAATACTGAAGGAGAGTGTTATTATGAATTTTATGAAAAATATGGCTTTTATGATGGGTGGCGTAGGTGTTGGATATTGTGTTTCTAAATATGGAAAAGATATTAAAAAAGCCATGAAAAAAGGTAAAAAAGAAGTAATGAAAACTATCGAAGATTTTGAGAATATGTAAACTCTAAGTATATTAGAGTTTATTTTTTGTAAAGTGTTTACAAAAGTAATTGAATTTAATAATTTACATGGTAGAATATAGTTAGATGGGTGAAGAGATATGAATAATAAAAAAGAAAAATTAGATATAGAAGGTGTTAATGAGATAGTTAAGACTGGAAGTAAAATATTAAATTTATTTTATGTAGTAATGGTATTTTTAATTATAATGGGTGTTATTTTTCTATGTAAAACGCTTAATATTTTTCCTATATTATTTACTATATTGTCAGTTGTTAGTCCATTCTTTTTAGGTTTTATAATTGCATGGCTTTTAAATCCAATTGTTAATAAATTAACTGATAAAGGTATGAGAAGAGGATGGGCAGTTGCTTTAGTATATTTAATGCTTATAGTTTTGATATATTTATTTTGTTTGGCAATTATTCCAGCTTTAGTAGATCAACTTAATGAAATGGCTAAGACAGCACCTGAATTATTACTTAATGTTAAAGATTTAATTAATAATATATTTGTAAAACTTAGTAATGGTACAAATATAGATATGACTAATGTTAAAATGCAATTTATGAATTATTTAGAAGATTTTTCTAAGAATTTAACTACTGATTTACCAAGTAAAATAGTTTCTATAGTACAAGGGTTAATTAGTGGAGTTGGTAAATTTTTAGTAGGAGCAGTTATTGGATTCTACTTATTGATGAATTTTAATAATGTTACTAAGTTCTTGATAAACATGGTTCCTAAGAAATTTAAGGGTGATGTTGAAAAATTATCTAATAATATAAGTGAAGTTTTATTTGGATTTGTAAATGGAACTTTCTTAGATTCATTAATTTTGTTAGTTATAAATATAATAGGTTTTTCATTGATTGGGCTTAATGCACCAGTGTTATTTGCAGTATTCTGTGTAGTTACAAATATTATTCCTTATGTGGGACCTTATATTGGTGGTATACCTGCGATTTTAGTTGGGTTTACACAAAGTCCATTAATAGGAACTTTAATATTGGTATTCATAGTAGCAACTCAAAGTATTGAAGGAAATTTCTTACATCCAATTATTATGGGAAGAAAGATGGATTTACATCCAGTAACTATAGTAATTTCATTGTTGATATTTGAACACTTCTTTGGTATAATGGGTATGGTTGTTGCGACACCAGTGGTTGCAGTATTAAAAGTAATATATGTATTCTTAGATGAAAAATTTGATTTCTTTGGATACAGTAAAGATAAAAGCGTTAAAAAAGAAATAAGTAAAGTAAGCAATGCTAAATAGAGAACTCTTGGTTGGTGGAAAAGAGAAGTATCTTATTTGAAAGCTATTCTTTGAGTGCTATAATAATAGCCGGGTTCGCCCGTTAGAGAAATTAAGTTAAATAAGGATGGTACCACGTTTCTTCGTTCCTTGAAGAGATGTGGTTTTTTCTTTAAATAATTAAGTTAATGCTTTTGGAGAGGAGAGAAGTTAATGGAATTAAGAAATGAAGATGCATTAATAGTAATATTTAGTGGTAAGGCCAGAAGTGGTAAAGATACCGCGATGAATATTATTAGAAAAAAATATGAAGAAGATAATAAAAAGGTTATTAATCTTCAATTTAGTAGTTATATTAAAGAATATGCTAAAAGAATTAGTAATTGGGATGGAACAGATGAAACAAAACCAAGGGAGTTGCTTCAAGAATTGGGTACTGATATTATTAGAAATAAGATAGATAAATATTTCTTTATTAATAGAATAATAGATGATATTAAAGTATATAGCTATTTCTTTGATATTATTATGATTAGTGATGCTAGATTTCCTGAAGAGATAGAGGCAGTTAAAAAACAATTTAAAAATACTATAAGTATACATATTAATAGACCAAATAATGATACTTTAACTAATAGACAAAAAGTACATATTACTGAAACGGCTTTAGATAATTATAGTAATTATGATTATATAGTTAATAATGATGGAACAATTGAAGATTTGAAAAGTAAGCTAGATAGTTTATATAAAAGTTTATAAAGGAGAGATGAAAAATGAATTTAAAAGATTTATATATTGATTTTTTTGTAAGTAAAGGACATAAACAAATACCGAGTGCGCCAGTGGTGCCTGAAAATGATCCAAGTGTATTATTTAATACTGCAGGTATGCAACCATTAATTCCATATTTAATGGGAGAACCACATCCATATGGAACTAGATTAGTTGATTATCAAAAGTGTGTTAGGACTAATGATTTGGATTCTATTGGAGATACAACACATCATACATTCTTTGAAATGCTTGGAAACTGGAGTTTAGGAGATTATTTTAAAGATGAAAGTATATCTTGGAGTTTTGAATTTTTAACGAAAGTTTTAAATATACCTGTTGATAGATTAGCAGTAACTGTATATGCTGGAGAAGGTAATATTCCTTTTGATGAAGTGAGTTATAATAAATGGTTAAGTTTGGGAATACCTAAAGAAAGAATTGCGAAAACTACTCAAGATAACTTTTGGATTGCTGGTGCTTCTGGACCATGTGGACCTGATACTGAGATATTTTATTTTAGAAGTACTGATGATATTCCTGAAGTGTTTGATCCAGAAGATGATAGATGGGTTGAAATATGGAACAATGTATTTATGGAATTTTATAAGGATCAAGATGGTAATATAACAGAATTACCTAAGAAGAATGTTGATACAGGTATGGGATTTGAGAGAACAACAGCTGTACTTGAAGGAGTTTTAGATAACTATGAATCTAGTGTATGGAAAGATGTTATTGAACTAATAAGTGAAATATCAAATAAGCCTTATAAGGGTAATGAAGAAAGTATGAGAATTATTGCTGATCATATTCGTACTTCTGTATTTATTAGTGCTGATCCTGCAGGTATAAAACCAAGTAATACTGATCAAGGTTATATTTTAAGAAGGTTAATTAGAAGAGCAATCAGACATGCTAAAAAATTAGAAATTGATATAAATAGTGATTGGGAGCAAAGAATAGCAAGACTTATAATATCAAAATATAAAAAGTATTATAGTGAATTAGCACAAAATGAAAGTATTGTTTTGGAAGTATTAAAAAATGAAAAAGAAAAATTTAATAAGACACTAGA
Organism: uncultured Bacilli bacterium; assembly: GCA_934101625.1. GTDB lineage: Bacteria > Bacillota_I > Bacilli_A > RF39 > UBA660 > CAKOLN01. Next base: position 22,123 of record CAKORV010000002.1, read on the forward strand.
AAAAGGATTAAGAGAATTTTCTAAAGTTAGTAATAAAGATATTGATGCTACAACTGCATTTCATCTTTATGATACATATGGATTTCCAATTGAACTTACTTTAGAACTTGCTGATGATGCTGGAATTAAAGTTGATGTTGAAGGATTTAAAGAAAAATTTAAAGCTCATCAAGAATTATCTAGAACTGCAAGTGCAGGTAAATTTAAAGGTGGATTAGCTGGTAATAGTGAGATAGAAACTAAATATCATACTGCTACACATTTATTAAATGCAGCACTTAAGTTAGTAGTTGGACCTGATGTTCATCAAAAAGGTAGTAATATAACTGATGAAAGAATGAGATTTGACTTTTCATGTGATCATAAATTAACTGATGAAGAAAAAACTAAAGTAGAAGATTTAGTTAATGAGTGGATTAAAGAAGGAATAGATGTTACAGTAGAAGAAATGACTAAAGATGAAGCTATTAAAAGTGGTGCAGAGTGTATGTTTATAGAAAAATATCCTGATATTGTAACTGTTTATTCAATAGGTAATATTTCAAAAGAATTGTGTGGTGGACCACATGTTAAAAATACAAGTGAGTTAGGTCATTTTAAAATTAAAAAAGAAGAAGCATCAAGTGCTGGTGTAAGAAGAATAAAGGCTGTGTTAGAATAATGAGTATATTTGATTTAACGTTAACTGAATTAGAAAATATTTTAGTTACAAATGGTTTTAAGAAATTTAATGCTACTCAGGTATTTGAAGGTGTTTATAAAAAAAGAGTAAAATCATTTGATGAAATTACAAATATAAGTAAAGATTTAAAAGAGTTTTTAAATAATAATTATTCATTGAAATATTTAAATATTGTTGATGAATTATCTAGTGATGATACAAATAAATATTTATTAGAAGTTAAAGATAGTTTTGTTGAATGTGTTTTAATGAAACATGATTATGGTAATAGTTTATGTATTAGTACTGAGATAGGTTGTAATATGGCTTGCGCATTTTGTGAAAGTGGTAAACTTAAGAAAATTCGTGGACTTTCTGTTAGTGAAATAGTGTTACAAGTTTTAACAATTGAAGAAAAAGAAAATATAAGAATAAGCAATATTGTTTTTATGGGAATAGGTGAACCTTTTGATAATTATGATAATATAATAAAATCAATAAATATATTAACTTGTCCAAAGGGTATAGATTTAGGTAGTAGAAAAATTACTGTTAGTACATGTGGTTTAGTACCTAAAATTAAAGAGTTTGCTGATACACCTGGACAAGTAAATTTAGCAATTAGTTTGCATGCATCTAATGATTTAACTAGAAATAAATTGATGCCTATAAATAAAGTTTATCCAATAAAAGAAGTTATTAATGCGATTGATTATTATATTAATAAGACTAATAGAAAGGTTACAATTGAGTATATTTTATTAGATGGAATAAATGATAGTGTGGAAAATGCACTTGAGTTAGTTAATTTGTTTAAAGGTAAATTAGTGTACATTAATTTAATTCCTTATAATAGTACTAGTAGTGGGTTTAAAAGAAGTGATAAAGAAACTATAAGTAAATTTTTTGATACATTAACTAAGAATGGTATTAATGTACAAATGAGAAGAGAAATGGGTAAAAATATAAAAGGAGCTTGTGGACAATTAAGAGCAAGTCATGAAAGTAATATTATTTCTTAATTAGAAAAATAAAGAAAGAAATCAAAAAATGTTTAAAGAAATAAAGGGTATTGCTGGTAATCCAAACCAAATAAAAAATCAAATCGAACTAAGAAAAATTACAGAGAATGCCAAAGTCGATAGAACAGAAACATGTTTTAGAGGAAAAAGTAGGCAAACTAGAGATCAATACCTTGAAAGTGTAGAAAGAGCAAAAGTTTTATCTAAAAGATGGTATTAATATAATTTAAATTTATATGAGTAGAAGATAACTAGTTGTTATCTTTTTAAATTGGAAAAATAAAAATTAAATATGTTCATATAATTAATTGGTGATATGTATGTTAAATAATATAAGTACATACTTAAGAGATTTAGATTATAGGGTTACTTTACTTAAAAATGGATTACATGTTTTAAATTATAAATCTATAATAGATATTACTTCTAATATTATAATGTTTAAAGTGAGTGATAAATTATTTAAAGTTAATGGTAAGAATATGATACTAAAAGAATTAGATAAAAAAGAATTTTTAATAACTGGTGTTATAGAAAGTGTGACAATAAATGGATAAATCTCTTTTAGTAGTTAAAGTAACTATGAAATATAATGAACTTTTAAGAATATTATTAAGACTTGATATATCATATAAAGACTTAGTTTTAAATGGGGATAATATAGTTTTTAAAATATCTAGTGAAGATTATGAAAAATTTAAATTATATTATAAAGATATTAAAATAGTAAGAAAATTAGGTATTAATGGTGTTAAATCTTTTATAAAAAAACATTATATTTTACTTTGTTCATTTATATTTACTTATATTATTTTAATACTTTTGTCTAATGTTATATTTGATGTAGAAATAGTTAGTAATAATTATGAACTTAAGAGAGTAATTAATTTATATTTAGAAGAAAATAATATTAAGAAACATAAATTTGTTAAGAGTCATAAGGAAATAGAAAGTATAAAGAAAAAGATATTAGAAAATAATAAGGATACTTTAGAGTGGATAGAGATAGAGAGAGTTGGTACTAAATATATAGTTAATCTTACAGAAAGAGTTATTAATGAAAATAAAACTGTTGAAGAAAAGAAAGATCTTGTTGCTAAGAAAGATGCTTTGATTAAATATTTGATTATTAAAAGTGGTACTGGTGTAAAAGAAGTAAATGAGTTAGTTAAAAAGGGAGATATTATTATAACTGGTAATATTATAAAAAATGAAGAAGTCATTGATAGAGTTAATGCAAATGGTAAAGTATATGGTGAAACTTGGTATACAGTTAATACTACAGTACCTTATAAACATGTTGATTATGAAAAAACTGGTAAGATAGTTAATCATGTGTATTTAAGTATATTTAATCATAAGTTTACTCTTTATGGAAAGTATGATACTAAAAATGAAATAGTAAGTTCTAAAGTATTAATTGATAAACCATATTTATTTTTTAAAGTTATTAAAGATAGAAAAGAAATATATAAATATGTTACTCACACATTAACTGAAGAAGAGGCTTACAAAGAAGCGATAAAGAGAAGTGAAAGAGTTATAAAAGATAAATTAGCAAGTGATGAATACATAATAGATAAAAAAGTTTTGAAAAATAATAAGTATAGTAGTAAAATAGAAGTAGAGATATTTTATAAAGTTTATGAAAATATCGGTGAATACAAAGAACCAGAAATTATAGAATAATAAGAGGAGTTATATATGGTAAAAGAAACATTTTTTGAATTACTTAGTACAACATGGCCTACATTAGTTATATTTTTAGTAATAGTTATTATTATGAGATATTTTTATATAAGGAATAATGGTAAAAAATTTATATTACATGAAGAGTTGCTTTTATTACTTTTTATTACTTATATTTTATTACTATTTGAATTGGTTACATCTAGAGATGTTTGGTTAAGTGGTACTAATTTAATACCTTTTAAAGAGATATTAAGGTATCCTGTAGGAAGTACTAATTTCTATAGACAAGTAATTGGAAATATAGTGTTATTTATACCATTTGGTTTTTTTGCTAGTTATTATACTAAAACTAGTAGATTAGGTACTATTGCTTTTATAACGTTCTTAGTTAGTTTAACTATTGAAGTTGTTCAAAAGTATATTGGAAGAAGTTTTGATGTTGATGATATAATACTTAATGTAGTGGGTGGAATATTAGGTTTCTTAATATTTGTAGCATTAGATGCAATTAAAAGAAAATTACCTAAATTTTTGCAGAGAGATGGATTTTATAATTTCTTATCAATATTGTTAGTAATATTTGTGGCTTTGTATTTAACAGGAATAATTAAGTTGTGGTGAATAGAATGGAATATGAATTAAGTAATTTAACAGATGAAACAGTAGATACAACTAACATGGAAAGAGTAATTGATGAAGTAAGTAGAGAACTTAAAGTAAAGAATGGACTTGTTAGTTTTGTATTTGTTGATAATAAGAAAATTAGAGAAATCAATAAAGAATATCGTGGGATAGATAGAGAAACTGATGTAATTAGTTTTGCTTTTATGGATGAAGATATTAATCCTGATACAGATTATACTAATTATGGAGAAATATATATTAGTTTAGAGAAAACTTTAAGTCAAAGTTTAGAATATGGTCATTCATTTGATAGGGAATTATGTTTTTTAACAGTACATGGTTTATTACATTTGCTTGGATATGATCATATGACTAAGGAAGATGAGAAGGTTATGTTTTCTCTTCAAGACAAGATATTAAACAAATTAGGTATAGAAAGGTAATTATGAAAGATAAATTAAGTGAATTATTGAAAAATAGTTATGCACCTTATTCAAATTATCACTTTGCTTGTATAGTTGAAACTAAAAATGGTAATTTGTATGAGGGAGTAAATGTTGAAAATGCGAGTTTTGGTGCGACAGTGTGTGCTGAAAGAAATGCTATATTTAATGCAGTTAGTCATGGAGAAAAGGAATTTTCTGCATTATATTTGATGAGTGATAAAGATAATATTTTATGTCCATGTAATTTGTGTAAACAAGTTATGCTAGAGTTTTTTGATAAAGATGTAATATTTAATATTATGAATAAAAATGGAGATTCTAAAGTTTTAACTTTTGATGAATTAATGAGAACAACATTTAGTAAGGATGATATGGAATGAGAAGTGGATTTGTAAGTTTAATTGGTAGGCCTAATGTTGGAAAGAGTACATTACTTAATAGATTAGTTGGAGAAAAGATTGCTATAACAAGTGATAAACAAGGGACAACAAGAAATTTAATACAAGGAGTTTATACTAAAGATGATACACAAATAGTATTCGTTGATACTCCAGGAATACATAAGCCTATTCATAAACTTGGTAATAAACTAAATTATCAGGCTTACTATAGTGCTAATGATGTTGATGTAATAGCGCTTGTAATGGATGCTAGCGAAAGTATAGGTAAAGGAGATATGTTTGTAATAGATAAACTTGTGAATGTTACTACTCCTGTAATACTTGTACTTAATAAGATAGATAAATTAAATAATGAAGAGATATTAAAGAAAATAGATGAAGTTAAGGATTTATATAGCTTTGCTGAAATAGTACCTGTAAGTGCTAGTCATAATGATAATGTAGAAAGACTAATAAGTGTTTTGAGTAAATATTTAAATGATACAGTAAAATATTTTCCTGATGAAGAGAAAACTAGTAGTCCAATGGAATTTAGACTAGCAGAAATTGTTAGAGAAAAGATATTAGAATTAACCAATGATGAAGTACCTCATTCAGTTCATACTTTAGTAAGTGATATAACAGAAGATGATAAAACGATAAATGTTTATGTGGATATTATTGTTGATAGGGATGCATTAAAGAAAATTATTATTGGTAAAAAAGGATTAATGCTAAAAGAAATAGGTATGCGTGCTAGAACAGATATGGAAAAATTACTTGGTAAACAAGTATATTTAGAACTTTATGTTAAGACTTTAAAGAAGTGGAGAGATAAAGAAAAATACCTAAATGAATTAGGTTTTAATGAATTGTAAAAATTGATGAATAAAATTCTAAGTTTTGTCACAATATTAAGTAGGTGATAAAATGACTAAAAAGGAATTATGGGAAAAATTTAAAGAAAGTGGAAAAATAGAAGATTATTTAGAATACAAGAAAGAGAAGTAATATGGAAATAATTAGCATAGAAGGAATTGTCATAAGTTCTTTAAAGTATGGAGAAAATAGTAAAATACTTAATATACTTACTAAAGATAAAGGTATAATAGGTGTTATTAGTAAAGGTGCTTTAAAGGAAAAGAGTAAACTTAGAAGCGTTAGTGATAATTTCACTTATGCTATTTTTCATTTGTATTATAAAGAGAATAAAATGAGTACACTTATTAGTGCTGATGTTATTAATTATTTTCTTAATATAAGAACTGATATAGAAAAGCTTGGTGTAATTAATTATTTAACTGAATTAACTAGAGATGTTTATAAAAGTTCTAGTAGCAGTGATATTTATGATATTTTTATATCAGCTATTTTGAAAATAGAAGAAGGATTTGATCCTAAAATAATATCTAATATAGTGGAAATAAAATATTTGGATTTTTTAGGTATAGGTTTATATTTAGATGGGTGTGTAGAATGTGGTAGTACCAGTGTAGTGAGTTTGAGTCATGCTAAGGGAGGTTATATTTGTTATAAACATCGTAAAGATGAGCCATTATATGATGCAAGTTTTTTAAAGTTAATAAAAGCATATTATTATATAGATATTAGTAAGATAAGTGAATTAAATTTAAAGAATAAAACAGTAAATGAAATAGATAACTTCTTAGATATATATTATAAAGATTATACTGGTCTTTATTTAAAAAGTAAAAATTTCTTTAAGAACATTAAAAAGTAACTACGAGTTTTTCGTAGTTATTTTTTCTTCTTTTATTAAATCATCCAAACTTACTTCAAGAACTGTGGCCAGTTTATAAATTGTATAAACTGAGAAACCACTTTTCCCACTACTAGATTCTATTCTTCTAACAAAATCGTAAGATAATTCAGCATATAATGCAAGCTCTTCTTGTGTTAAACCTCTTAATTTTCTGTACTTTCTTATATTGCTTGCTATAGTAGATTTTAGGTTTGGATTAAATTCATAAAATTTTTCTTCTTTTATCATATTTATCCACCTAAAAAAATCTTAACATTAGTTTTGAAAAATCTTCGTGACCTGTATATACCGATTTTGCCAATTTTTACCAAAAAAGTAAGAACTTTACACATAAAATGTATAAAAAGAAATACAAAACTTATGTAATGTGATATAATAATAATAACATTTAACAATATTGAACTAATAAATAGTAGTAAGTCTTAGTCTTTAGATTTATGATGTTGTTAAGGAGTATATATGAAAGTAAGAAAAAGAAAATTAAAAAAAAGACCAATTAGAATTTTAATATTAATTTTAGGTGTAATAATTTATTTTGTTTTGAATAGAAATGTTATGTTGGATTCTGAACCGATAAGTCAGTATCCAGATTATCCAACTGGATGTGAAAGTGTATCATTGTATATGCTATTAAAATATTATAATGTTGATGTCACTATTGATGAAATAATAGAAGAGTTACCTAAAGGGCCACTTCCTTATGGTAATGGAGATATTTTAGAAGGTGCTAATCCAGAAAAGGAATTTGTAGGTAATCCTTTGGAGGAAAATTCATATGGAGTTTTAAATGAGCCTATAAGATTGACAGCAGATAAGTTTAAGACGGGTGCTAAAACAAAAACTAATGCTACAATATCTGATATAAAAAGAATACTTAGATTTGGTAATCCTTTAATTGCTTGGTTTACTACTAATATTGACAAAGGTATTATATATAAAGAAGAATGGTTAGATTATGAAACCGGGGAAGTTGTTAAATGGCCAAGTTATGAACATGCTATTTTAATTATAGGTATTGATAAAAAATATATTTATTATAATAATCCAAGTACTGGTGAAAGAGAAAAAATAAATATTAAAAAATTTAAAGAGATTTTTGATGAATTGGATGGAAGAATAGTTTATTATAATAAATAATGGTAAAAACTATTGTAATGTATAAAAAAATGTACTATAATACTCTAGATTTTTGGAAAGAAGGAATAATTATGGAAAAGTTTTTAGTTTTTGGACATGTAAATCCTGATACTGATTCAGTAACTGCATCAATTACGCTTGCTAATTTAAAGAGAAAGTTAGGTATTAATGCTGAAGAAAGAGTTTTAGGAAATATTAATAAAGAAACGAGATATGTTTTAGATTATTTTAAAGTAAAGGAACCTAGATATTTAAATGATACTAAATTAAGAATAAAAGATATGGAGTATAGAAAGAATTGCTTTATTAATGAAAATTCTTCAATTGAAGAGACATATAAGTTTATGTTGGATAAGAATACAACTGGTGTTCCAATTATTGATAAAAATAAAAGATTTATAAATTTAGTAACAGCTAAAGATATATTAAAAAAATCTATATATACTGATGATACATCTTTATATACTAGTTATGATAATTTGTTAAAAACATTAAATGGTGAGGAAATAGTAAGAGTAGATGATGAAATTAGAGGTAATATAGTTGCGGCTGCTTTTGCGCACTCTACATTTGAAAATAATATAACTTTAACAAGCGATGATATTATTATTGTTGGAGATAGACATTATATAATTGACTTAGCAATAAAATCAAAAATCAAATTACTTATTATAATAGGTGGTAATGAAATAAAAAAAGAACATATTAAACTTGCAAAGAAGAATAAAATTAACATTATAAAAACTAACTTGAATACTTTTGAAACATCTAGAATTATATTAAATAGTAATTATATTAAGAAATTATGTGATAAAGATAATTCATATGTTATACATGAAAAGGATAGTTATGATGATTTTATGGATATGAGTAAAAATTTATTGGTTGATAATTATCCAGTTGTAGATAAAAATGGTATATGTAAAGGTTTACTTAGAAAAAGTGAATTGCCTAAAAGTAATAAAAGAAAAGTTATTTTGGTTGATCATAATGAAATCGAGCAAAGTGCTATTGGATTAGAAGAAGCAGAAATAGTGGAAATAGTTGATCATCATAAGATTGGAAGAGTAAGTACTAGGATGCCAATTAATTTTAGGAATATGACTGTTGGTAGTACTAATACTATAATTTATCAAATGTATAAAGAAAATAAAATTAAGATTAGTAAAGAAATGGCTGGTTTGATGATAAGTGGTATTTTAAGTGACACATTAATTTTGAAAAGTCCTACTACAACTATGTTAGATGAACTTGCTGTTAAAGAATTAAACAAAATATGTAAACTTAAAATTAATGAATATGGAATTAATATGTTTAAAGCAGGTACTAGCTTGGAAGGAATGGGTATTTCTGATATATTAAATCAAGATTCTAAATCATTTAAGAATAATGATGTTACATTTATGGTTAGTCAAATATTTACTTTAGATGTTGATGAAATTTTAAATAATAAAGATGAATATTTGAAAGTAATAGAAGAATATAAACTAGAAAATAGAATGAATGCATATATTTTTATTGTTACCGATATTATTAAAAATGGTAGTTATATAATGTATGATAATGAAAGTGAGGATGCAGTTAAAAAAGCATTTAATTTAAAGAAAGTTTATGAAGGGGTTTTTGTTAAAAATATAGTTTCAAGAAAGAAACAAGTTGTACCTGTATTAATAGATGCACTAGATAAATAGTGTGTCTATTTTCTTTTACAAATATATATTTAAATGATATAATGTAGGTGGTTGGTTAGAGAGGTATTTTATGAATAGAAGTATTTGGAAGAATTTAAAATCTACATATAAATATGCAAAGAAGGGTAAAAAATATTTAGGATTTTTTTTAATAGGAAATATTCTTATAACTATTTTTTCTATAATTGTTCCTTTAATAGTTGCTAGGAGATTAATATTATTAACTAGTGGTTTATTTCAAAAATTATTGATTGTTTCTTTTGCAATATTTTTATGTGAAATAATAATCAATGTAATAGTTTATTTTACAAATTACGTTTATAATATGTTTTATTATGATGTTCATAAAAACTTACAAATAGAGTTAATTAGGGAAACTTTGAAGATAACACAAAATGATTTAAATACACATTCATCTGGAGTTTTTATAGAAAGAATAAATAATGATACAAATAATGTAACTGAAATATTTACGGAAACTATTGATTATTTAATTAAAATAGTGGGTAATATAGGTATTTTAGTTAGTATTTGTTTTATTAATATTTATTTAGGTTTAGTTTATATTATATATATTATAGTAATTGTATTTTATAATAAATATTCTAGTAATATTAATTATAAAAATCGAGATAAGTGGAAAGATAGTATGGAAAAGATTGAAGGGTTTTCTTCTGAAATAGTGAGAGGTGCTAAGGATATAAAAATACTTAATGCTGAAGAATCTTTTTTAGATAGGGCTAAAGTATATATGAGTGAAACTAATGATATTGATTATAAATTTCAATGTGATAAATATAAATTAAGATTATTAGGTAATTCTATAAAAGATGGTTATGATTTATTAATAGCAGTTATTATATATGTTTTACTTGTTTCTAATATGATATCAGTGGAATATGTTTTAATTATTTATAGTTATCATAATAAGGTTAAGAATGCTGCAAATGATATAGAATATCTTATAGAAACGTTAAAACAATTTAATTTAGCTGCTAATCGCATATTTGGAATATTAGAAGGTAATGAGTTTTCAAAAGAATGTTTTGGTTCTGGAAGACTTAAAAAAATGGAAGGAAATATAGAGTTTAAAAATGTTTGTTTTCAGTATGAGGATAATGTACCAATATTAAAAAATATGAATTTTAAAATAAATGCTAATGAAGTAGTTGGATTTGTTGGACCTTCTGGTGGTGGTAAGAGTACAATATTTAATTTAATAAGTGCTTTATATAGACCGAGTAAAGGAATTATTACTTTTGATGATATAGATATTAATACTTTGGATAAATCTAGCATACGTGGTAATTTGTCTGTTATTAGTCAAAATGCATATATTTTTAATATGAGTATTATGGATAATTTAAAGGTTGTTAAGAAAGGTGCTAAAGAAAAAGAAATTAAAGAAGCATGTCGTTTAGCATGTCTTGATGAGTTTATAGAAAGTTTACCAAATAAGTATGATACTATAGTAGGTGAAGGTGGTGTGACTTTATCTGGTGGTCAAAGACAGAGGTTGGCGATTGCTAGAGCATTATTATTAAAAACAGAAGTATTACTTTTTGATGAAGCAACAAGTGCTTTAGATAATGAAACACAAACCAAGATTCAAGATGCAATAAATAATTTAAAGGGAGAATATACAATTTTAATTATTGCACATAGATTATCAACTATAATAGATGCTAATAAAATATTTGTAATTAATGATGGAAAAGTTGAAGCAGTTGGAAAGCATGATGAATTGTTAAAAATAAGTAAAACATATCAAAAGTTGTATAAAAAAGAAATAAGTAAAAAAGATGATGACAAATTTGCTTGATTTTTAGAAATTTATGTACTATAATGTACTTGAAGTTTTATCTTAGTTTAAGACATCTCCAGTTCTTCTACTCAGATTAAACGGATAAATTGATGAAAGGAGAAAATAAAAATGGCTTTAGCAAAATCAAGAAAAGAAGAATTAGTTAAAGAATTTGGAAGAGGAAATAATGATACTGGTAGTGTTGAAGTTCAAGTTGCAATCTTAACTGAAGAAATTAAAGAATTAACTGAACACTTAAAAGAACATAAACATGATTTCCATTCTAAAAGAGGTCTTTTACAAAAAGTTGGTAAAAGAAAGAGTTTACTTGAATATTTAAAGAGAACAGATGTAGTTAGATATCGTAAACTTATAGAAAAATTAGGATTAAGAAAGTAGGCACTTGTTTTAAGTGTCTTTTTTTCTGGATATTTAGGAAGAGAGGTAGTTATGAAGAGAGTTTTTGAATATGAATTTTTAGGAAAAAAATTAATAGTAGAAACTGGAGAACTTGCTAAACAGGCTAGTGGGGCTGTTTTAGTTAGATATGAAGATACTGTAATATTAAGTACAGCTGTTATGAGTAATAATGTTAGTACTGCAGATTTTTTCCCACTTACAATACTTTATCAAGAAAAGTTATATTCTGTAGGTAAAATTCCTGGAGGGTTTATTAAAAGAGAAGGTCGTCCTACTGATGCAGCAACTTTAACTGCTAGGGTAATTGATAGACCTATTAGACCTATGTTTGATGAGAACTTTAGAAATGAAGTACAAGTTGTTAATACTGTTTTAAGTGTAGATAATGATTATACACCTGAAATGACTGCTTTATTTGGTTCAAGTTTAGCATTAGGTATTAGTAATATTCCATTTGATGGACCAGTAAGTGGAGTTATAGTTGGTAAGATTGATGGAGAATTAAAGATTAATCCTACAGTAGAAGAGATGGAAAGAAGTACAATTAATCTTACAGTAGCAGGTACTAAAAAAGCTATAAATATGGTTGAATCAGGTAGTAAAGAAGTATCTGAAGAAGAAATGTTGGAAGCTTTGATGTTTGGACATGAATATATTAAAGAATTATGTTTAATACAAGAAGATATTATTAATGAAGTAGGTGTACCTAAAATTGAAGTAGAGCTTGCTAAGTTAGATGAAAATATAGTTAGAGAAGTAGAAGAAGATATTAAAGATGATATGTGTTCTGCTATACAGATTAAAGATAAGTTAGAAAAGTATGCTAAGATTGATGAAGTTAAAGAAAGAGCAGTAACTGATTATGAAGAAAAACATAAAGATAGTGAAACTTTAGAAGAAGAATTAAAACAAGTTAAGAAGATAGCAGATAATATAGAAGGAAATGAAGTAAGAAGATTAATTACTCAAGAAAAAGTAAGACCAGATGGAAGAGGTATGACTGAGATTAGACCACTTTCAACTGATAAGGATTTACTTCCTAGAACTCATGGTAGTGCATTATTTACTCGTGGACAAACTCAAGCTCTTGCGATTACTACATTGGGTGCTTTAGGTGAAAATCAAATATTAGATGGAATTAGTGTTGAGGATACTAAGAGATTTATGTTCCATTATAATTTTCCTGCATTTAGTGTTGGTGAAACTGGTAGATATGGTGCTCCAGGTAGACGCGAAATTGGACATGGTGCTTTAGCCGAAAGAGCATTATTACAAGTAATGCCAAGTGAAGAGGAATTTCCTTATACTGTTAGAGTAGTAAGTGAAGTATTAGAAAGTAATGGTTCAAGTAGTCAGGCTAGTATTTGTGCTGGATGTATGAGTTTAATGGCTGCAGGTGTTCCAATTACTGCTCCAGTTGCGGGTATTGCTATGGGACTTATTACTGAAGATGGAACATGTGATTCTAATTATACAATATTAACTGATATTCAAGGATTAGAAGATCATATGGGAGATATGGATTTTAAAGTAGCTGGTACAAGAAAAGGTATTACTGCTTTACAAATGGATATTAAGATTAAAGGAATTAATGAGTCTGTATTTAGAGAAGCATTAGCGCAAGCTAAGACTGCAAGATTTGAAATATTAGATGTAATGGAGAAAGAAATAGCTGAACCAAGAAAAGAATTAAGTAAGTATGCTCCAAAGACTAGAATAATGATGATTAATCCAGAAAAGATTAAAGATGTTATTGGTCGTGGTGGAGAAATGATCACTAAGATTATTTTAGAAAGTTCTAATGTTAAAACAGTAAGTGATAAAGATGCTGTTAAAATTGATATTACAGATGATGGAAGAGTTGTTGCATATCATACAAGTAGTGAAGTATTAGATAAAGCTATGTCTATGATTGAACAAATAGTAAGAGAAGTAGAAATTGGTAAAACTTATACAGGTAAAGTAATTAATGTAGAAGATTTTGGTTGTTTTGTAGAACTATGGCCTGGATGTGAAGGACTTGTTCATGTAAGTCAATTAGATACTAAGAGAGTAGAAAAGCCAAGTGATGTTGTAAAAGTTGGAGATGAGATTGTCGTTAAAGCAACTGGTTATGATAAACGAGGTAAATTAAATCTGTCAAGAAAAGAAGTTTTGATGCCTAAAAAGGAAGATTAAACTTCTTTCTTTTGATATAATAAAAATGAAGATAGGAAAGGTGGTAAAATATGTATGATTTTGAAAACTATACATTAGAAGATATGTATGTGAAAGGAAGAGATGATGCATTTCTATATAAAGGGAATGCTACACAAAGTATTATTGAGTACTTAAGTTTTGTAGAAAAACCTGGATTGATAAAAGCTAAAATGGCAAATTATGTTATGGGGTATAAACTAGGAATAATAGAACTTAATTATAAGAGTATGGGATTTCCAGTAGAATTTGATAGAAAAGAATTAAAATTATATGTTATAAGTAAGAAGAAAAAGATAGAGGTTTTAACTCCTGAACTTAAAGAGGCTTTAAGAACTTTGTCTTTAGATATAGCTAATCAAGAAGTAGAAAGTGTGATGAAAAATGATAAACGTTGTGCTATTTGAACCTGAAATACCTGCAAATACTGGAAATATTATGAGAACTTGTGTAGCAACAAATTCTATTCTTCATTTAATTAAACCTTTGGGATTTAGTTTGGAAGATAAATATATCAAAAGATGTGGTGTAAATTATATAGATAAGTGTAAATACTTTGTTTATGAAAATATAGATGAATTTTTTGAAAAGAATAATGGAGAATATTACTTTTTTACTAGATATGGACATAAGCCACATACTAGTTTTGATTATTCTAATGATAAGAATATTTATTTATTCTTTGGTAAAGAAAGTACTGGTATTCCTCCATCTATTTTAAAGCCATATTTAGATAGATGTATAAGAATACCTATGACTGATAATGTAAGAGCACTTAATTTATCTAATACTGTATGTGTGGCGGTTTATGAAGTTTTAAGACAAAAAAATTATGAAGGATTATTATTTGATGAACCTTTTAAAGGTACTGATTTTATAGAAAATAGTTAAAAAGTGAGAAATTCGTACAAAATGTACGAATTTTACTATATTTTTCGTGCATTTTGTACGAAAATGTGATTTAACTAAGAAGAATGAATCTCCAATGAAAGCATTTATTAATGAAGATAAGTTTAAATTATATCTGAGTAAGATAAGATTGAAATGTATAAATGTGTGCTTACAGAAAATTATGTTGCTTGTGAATTTTAGTGAGCTATTTTATTATAACTTTAAGAAATATGAAATAGATTTTTTAATAAAAATAGATGGTAATATTATTCCAGTAGAAGTTAAAAGTGGTAGAAGAAAAAATAGTAGAAGTTTAAATGAATATATAGAAAAGTATAAACTATTTTATAGTATAAGACTATCAACGAAAAACTTTGGATTTGAAAATAATATTAAGTCAGTTCCTTTATATGCAATATTTTGTATAAAAAAATAATCAGGACTCTAAAATCTTGATTATTTTTCATTTAAAACACTTTCATCAAAGAAGTCATCAATTGGTTTTTCTAATACTAGTGCAACTCTCCATAAAGTTTCTACCGAAAAACCTCTTTTTCCTTCTTCACTTTCTATTCTTCTAATAAATTCAAAACTTCTATCGGTATATAATGCTAACTCTTCTTGAGTATAACCTTTTTCTTTTCTAAATTTTCTCATGTTTAATGCTATAATTTTTTTAATATTTTTATTAAAGTCATATTCTTTAAATTTGTAAACCATAGGCATCACCATACTAATTTTATAATAAAAGAATTAAAAATTATGTAGTCTGGTGTGACCAGTTTAACTTTTTTTAATAAATTAAAATACTATTTTGTAATACTTTTTTACTTATATCATATAGTTTTAATGTAAAATAAAGGAGAAAAAAATATGGATAAAAAAGAGATACTTGGAAGTATATCCAAGAAAGGTAATGGAGAAATTTATTTGGGCGTAGTTGGAGCTGTTAGAACTGGTAAATCTACATTTATAAAAAAGGTTATTGAGACTTTAGTAGTACCCAATATAACTGATGAATATGAAAAAAAGAGATGCTTAGATGAAATACCACAAACTGCTCAGGGTAAACAGATAATGACAATTGAACCTAAATTTGTACCTTCATCTAAGACTGAAATTAAAATAGATGAAATGACTACAAGCATAAAGTTAATTGATTGTGTTGGATTTATTACACCAGAAAGTCAAGGTTATATGACTGATGATGGAAAAATGCGTATGGTTAAAACACCTTGGTTTAGTGAAGAATTAAGTTTTACTGAAGCGGCTACTATAGGTACTGAGAAAGTTATTAAAGACCATAGTACAATTGGTATAGTAGTGACTACTGATGGTTCTATTGGAGAAATGAGTAGAAATAATTATGTTGAAGCAGAAGATAAAGTTATTAATGAACTTAAAAATATTAATAAACCTTTTATAGTAATAATGAATACTACTCATCCAAATGATCCTGAAACACTTAGAATATGTGATGAATTAAAGAATACTCATAATGTACCTGTAATGCCTATAAGTATTATTGATATGAGAGAAGAAGATATACTTAAAATATTAAAAGAGGCTTTATATGAATTTCCTGTAGTGGATATAGAAGTAAATATTCCTGATTGGGTAACTGTTTTAAGTAAAGATAATGAAATTAAAAAGACATTTATAGATGCGATGAAGAGTAGTATACATGATGTTGATAAGTTAAGAGATATAGAAAAGATAAATTTAAATTTTGAAGAGAATGATTATATAAGTAATGCATATATATCTAATTTAGATACTGCGAATGGAAATGTTACTATTAATTTAGAAGCTCCAAATGAATTATATGATCAAGTACTAAAAGATATTATGGGAGTGAGTATAAATAGTAAAGCAGAACTTTTAAGAGTTTTCCAAGATTTTAAGGAAGGTAAGAGTGAGTATGAAAGTATTAAATCTGCTCTTAAACAAGCATATACAACTGGTTATGGTATAGCTTATCCAACAGTTAATGATATGAAACTTGATACACCTGAAGTTATTAAACAAAATGGAAGGTATGGGGTTAAACTTAAGGCTAAGGCTACAAGTATACATTTAATAAAAGTAGATGTAGAAAGTACATTTGAACCTATTATAGGAACTGAGATGCAAAGTAAAGAATTAATAGATTCATTAATGAAAGGACAAGAAGATAATCCTAATAATATTTGGAAGAGTGAATTGTTTGGAAGAAGTTTAGAAGTAATAGTGGGTGAAGGAATTCAATCTAAACTTAATATGGTACCAGAAAATGTAAGATTTAAATTAAGTCAAACAATAACTAAGATTGTTAATAAAGGTAGTGGAAACTTAATTGCTATAGTTATATAGCAATTTTTGTATTAAAGAAAATACTAAATTAAAAATAATGTGTAAAATTCATGTAAAATTATAAAAAAAACTTTGAATTATTTCTTGTATATAGTACAATTTAAATGTAAGCAGAATAGCTTAAAAAATAAATGACGGAGGTAAATACAATGAGTAAAACTGAATTAGTTGAATTCATCGCTAGTGAAACTGGCCTAACTAAAGCTGATGCTGGAAGAGCATTAGATGCAACTTTAAAAGGAATTGAGAAAGGTTTAAAAGAAGATGGAAAAGTAACTTTCGTAGGTTTTGGTACTTTCAGTGCTAAAAAGAGAGCTGCTAGAGAAGGAATTAATCCTTTAACTAAACAACCTTTAAAAGTACCTGCTAAAGTAGTAGCAAGTTTTAAAGCTGGAAGCAAATTAAAAGATGCTTTAAACTAAAAGCCTAACGGCTTTTTTCTTTTTATATAAGTAGACATTCTTGTCGAATTTTAGTATAATTATCTCATGAGGTAATTAAGATGAATAAAAAAGTTACAAAGAAAAAGAAAAAAGTTTTAAATATATTCTTTAATATTATAGGTTTAATTTCTACAATAATAATGCTTATATTTTGTTATTGTTTATATAAATTAAATATGATTCCTACTAAATTCTTATACATAATTTATGGTGCTTTAGGTATAATATATTTAATTATGATACTTATTACTTTACCTCCTAAAGTAAAGGTAAGTATTAAAACATTTTGTTTAGTATTGTTTATAATATTGGGAACAATATTTGGTTTTGCAAATAAATATATATTTGATACTATGGATTTTATGAGTATACTTGATAAAGAGGTTTTTCAAAAAGAAAGATATGCAGTGATGGTTTTAAATAAGAGTGGTGTAAAATCGATTGAAGAATTAAATGGTAAAAGTATTGCTTCGTATAAAAGTTCTAATAGTGAAAAAGCAATAGAAGAATTAAATAAAAAAGTAAAAGTTGATAATAATGAATTTAGTGATGTTGAAAAAATGTTTGAAAGTTTAGAAAATGGTGAAGTTTCAGCTGTTGTTGTTAGTAGTTCGGTGGAAAAACTTTTAGACAGTGAACTTAAAGATATGAATTTAGACTTAAAAACAATTTATGAGTTTAAAATATCTATCAAGAAAGAAGATATTGTAAAAGTAGTTAATGTTACTAATACTCCATTTAATGTTTATATAGCTGGTGGAGACGGATATGGTTCAATAGATATAACATATAATACAGATGTTAATATGATTGCTACTATAGATCCAGTTAATAGAAAAATATTATTAACTTCTATTCCAAGAGATTATTGGGTTAATTTAGTGGGACAAGGACCTGATGCATATGATAAACTAACACATGCTGGATATTATGGTATTCAAGAAAGTGTAAAAGATTTAGAAAAATTACTTGATATAGATATTAACTATTATGTTAAAGTAAACTTCTCAACAATAGAAGGAATAGTGGATGCTATTGGAGGTGTAGATGTTTATAGTGATTATGATTTTACAGCTAGTGACAGAACATATTCATATAGTGCAGGATATAATCACATGGATGGTAAAAAAGCATTAAGATTTGCAAGAGAGAGGAAAGCATTTAGTGCAGGTGACTTACAAAGAGTTAAGAACCAGCAACATGTTGTTGAAGCTATTTTAAATAAAATGACATCTTCTACAGCATTAATTTCAAGCTATGATCAAATCCTTAACAGTGTTAGCAATAACTTAGATACAAATATGAGTAGTAAAGACATACAAAAATTGGTAAAAATGCAACTTAGTGATATGAGAGGATGGAGTGTGGAAAGCCAAAATCCAACTGGTACTACTCGATATGGTGGAACTTACACATTTCCAACAATGACATTATATTCAATGGTTCCTGATGAAGAATCATTAAATAAAACAAAGACTAAGATAAAAGAATATTTAGGAAAATAGATAAGTGTGATTTTATAAAGGGAAGTGAAGATAGTGAAAGTATGGTTACTAAGAGCAAGTGAACTTATGCCTATAAAAAATGGTAAAGATAGATTATTACGCATGGGCTTACTTGCCGAGGAATTAACAAAAAATAATCATGAAGTAACTTGGTTTGCAAGTGATTATGACCATTTTAAAAAGGAACATCTTTATGGTAAAGATACAGTAGTAGAAGTAAAAAAAGGATATAATATTCATTTAATTAATGCTATTGGATATAAAAAAAATATTTCGGTATCTAGAATTTTAAATCATAAAGAATTAGCAGTTAAGCTTAAAAGAAAAATAGAAAAAGAGCCTAAACCAGATTTGATTGTTGCATCTTATCCAACAATTGAATTTGCAAATGTTGCCATTGATTATGGAAAGAAACATAATATACCTGTTGTTGTTGACATTAGAGATTTATGGCCAGATACGTTTAAACAAAATTTAAAGGGTGTTGTTAAAACTATGTCAGGCCCTTATGTTTCATACTTAAATAGAATGTGCAAAAAGATCATGAAGAATGCTTATTCTATAACTTCAATTTCTAATAGTATGCTCTTGTGGGGATTAGATAAAGGAAAAAGAGGAAAAACAAAAAAAGACCAAGTGTTTTACATAGGATATAAAAGAACGCCAAATTTGTCCGATTTTGTTTCTAATAAGCTTGATAAGAATAAATTTAATGTTTGCTTTTTTGCTACAATAAATAATCAATTTAATTATGATTCAATAGTAGAAACTGCTAAACAATTAGAAAATCAAAATGTTGAATTTCTAATATGTGGTTTAGGACCAAATTTAGAAAAATTTAAAGAAAAATCAAAAAATGTAAATAATATAAAATTTTTAGGCTGGCAAAATAAAGAAGAATTGAACTATATTTTAAGTAATTCACAAGTTGGGATTGCACCTTATAAAGATACATTTGATTTTAGAATGAGTGTTTCAAATAAATTTGCTGAGTATATTTCTTACGGTTTACCTATTATTATTACCAGTACTGGATATATGAAAAGCTTAATAGAAAAAAATAAAATAGGATTAGCAAATTCTAATCCAAAAGTCATAAGTGAATTTATACTAAAATTAAAAGATGATAATTTATTTTATGAAACTTTGTCAAGCAATGCTTTGAAACTGTATGAAAAGAGTTTTAATGCTGATAAAATATATAAAAAATTTAATGATTATTTAGAAGAAATAGTGGAGGAATATAAAAAATGAAATATGCAATAATTGGATGCGGAAGAATATCTGTTAATCATATTCAAGCTGCAATTAATAATAATTTAGAATTTGTTGGAATTTGTGATATTTTACCTGAAAAATTAAAAGAAAAAAAAGAAAAATTTCCTTTAATAAAGGATGTACATGAATACACAGATTTTATTGAGATGATAGAAAAAGAAAGACCAGAATTAGTTGCAATATCAACTGAAAGTGGTAAACATGCAAGTATAGCAAAAGAATGTATTAAAAGAAATATTAATTTAATAATAGAAAAGCCTATTGCTTTGTCAATTAAAGATGCAAATGAAATTATTGATTTAGCTAAAGAACATAATGTTAAAGTTAGTGCTTGTCATCAAAATAGATTTAATAAAGCAGTACAAAAAATTAGAAGTGCTATTGAAGATGATAAGTTTGGTAAATTATTTTATGGATGTGCACATATTAGGTGGAATAGAGGACCACAATATTATGAACAAGCACCTTGGAGAGGTACTTGGGAACAAGATGGCGGTGCTTTAATGAATCAATGTATTCATGATATAGATTTATTAAGGTGGATGATGGGAAATGAAATTGATGAAGTTTTTGCTTATACTGATCAATTAAATCATCCATATATTAAAGCAGAAGACTTAGGAATAGCATTAGTTAAATTTAAAAATGGTGCTTATGGTATTATTGAAGGAACTACTGATGTTTATGAAAAAAATTTAGAGGAGACTCTATACATATTTGGTGAAAAAGGAACTGCTAAGGCTGGAGGAAGTTCAGTTAATAAGCTTGAAGTTTATAATTTTGAGGGTGAAACCGAAGAAAATGTCTTAGAGGAAAGTTCAGAAGTTCATAAAAATGTTTATGGTTTAGGACATACACCTTTGTATGCTGACGTAATAGATGCAATTAATAATGATAGAAAACCTTATGTTGATGCGGAATGTGGTAAAAGAGCCCTTGAACTTGTTCTTGCAATTTACTTATCTGCTATGGAACATAAACCAATAAAACTTCCTTTAGATGAAAATGTAAATACATTAATGTTTAAAGGCAGATTTCAAGAGGAGAACGACTAATGGAATTTATAGATTTAAAAGAACAATACAGAGTTTTGAAAAATGAAATAGATAATAATATTGAGATAGTTTTAAATGATAGCCATTATATTATGGGAAATGAAGTAAAAGAATTAGAGGATAAACTTGCAAAATATGTTGGAAGAAAATATGCTATTACTTGTGCTAATGGAACTGATGCTTTGACTATTGCTTTAAAGGCATTAGATATAAAACATGGAGATGCTGTATTAGTGCCAAGTTTTACATTCTATTCTTCTTCAGAAGTAATTTCTTTAGAGGGTGCTACACCTGTATTTGTTGATGTTGATGAAACATTTAATATTGACGTTAACAAATTAAGAAAGACTATAGAACTTGTAAAAAAAGAAAATAAGTATAATTTAAAGGCAATTATAGCTGTAGATTTATTTGGACAAACTGCTAATTTTCCTGAAATACTAAAAATAGCAAAAGAAAATGATTTAAAGGTAATAGAAGATGGTGCACAAGGATTTGGTGGCTCTATTAACGGAAAAAAAGCTTGTTCATTTGGAGATATCTCAACAACTTCTTTCTTTCCAGCAAAGCCTTTAGGCTGCTATGGAGATGGTGGAGCTATATTTACCGATGATGAAGAACTTAATGAAAAAATATTAAGTATAAGAGTTCACGGCAAAGGTTCATATAAGTATGAAAATGTAAGAGTGGGATTAAATTCTAGATTAGATACTATTCAAGCTGCAATTTTATTGCCAAAACTTAAAGCATTCGAAGATTATGAATTAGAAAATAGAAATAAATGTGCTAAAATATATACTGAAAGATTAAAGGATTTGGTTAAAACGCCTGTTATTCTTGAAGGATTTTTAAGTAGCTGGGCTCAATATACATTGATACTTGATAGTAAAGAAGAAAGAGAATATATTCAATCTAAGTTAAAAGAAGATGGCATACCTACTATGGTATATTATCCAATACCTTTACATAAACAAAAGGTTTACGAAGGATATAGTTTTAATTTATCAGAATTAACAAAATCTGAAGAATTATGTGAAAAAGTAATGAGTATTCCGATGCATCCATATTTAAAAGAAAGTGATTTGGACTTAGTAATTTCGAAATTAAGAAATGCTATAATAAAGTATAGAAAGTAGATGAGGTTATAAATGAATAATAATTATTTTGTACATGAGTCTAGTTATGTAGATGAAAATACCAGTATTGGAGAAAAAACAAAAATCTGGCATTTCTCACATATTATGTCTAATTCTAAAATAGGTAAAAATTGTAATATAGGTCAAAATGTTGTTATTTCACCAGATGTTACAATTGGAAATAATGTTAAAATTCAAAACAACGTTTCAGTTTATACTGGCGCTATTATAGAGGATGATGTATTTTTAGGTCCGTCTTGTGTTTTTACTAATGTAATAAATCCCAGAAGTTTTATTTCTAGAAAAGATGAATATAAAAAAACGATAATAAAAAAAGGTGCAACTATTGGAGCTAATGCTACTATAGTTTGTGGTCATACGATTAATGAATACGCTTTTATTGGTGCAGGTAGTGTGGTAACAAAAGATGTCCCAGCCTATGCATTAATGGTTGGAAATCCAGCTAGATTTAAATATTATGTTTGTGAATGTTCTAAAAAAATGGAATTCTTAGATAATAAATTTGAGTGTCCTATTTGTGGTAAAAAATATATTAAAGAAGATGAAATTGTTAGGAGAGTAGTTTAATATGAAAGAGGAATTATTAAAGAAAATTGAAAATAAGGAAATTGTGGTTGGTGTTGTTGGATTAGGCTATGTTGGTTTACCATTAGCGGTAGAAAAAGCAAAGGCTGGATTTAAAACTATTGGATTTGATGTTCAAGATGAAAAAGTAAGATTAGTTAATGAAGGTCATAATTATATTGGTGATGTTGTTGATTCAGATTTAAAATCATTGGTTGAAAAGGGAATGTTATCAGCTACAACAGATTTTTCTTTTATAAAAGATGTGGATTTTATCGCTATTTGTGTTCCTACGCCATTAGATGAACATCAACAACCAGACATTAGTTATGTTGAAAGTAGTGCAATGAGTATATCAACTCATTTGACTAAAAATACAATGGTTGTACTTGAAAGTACTACTTATCCAGGTACTACTGAAGAATTAATTAAGCCAATTTTAGAAAAAGGATCAGGACTTATTTGTGGAAAAGATTTTTATCTAGGATTTTCTCCAGAAAGAGTAGATCCAGGAAATTTAGTTTATAAAACTAAAAATACTCCAAAAGTGGTTGGCGCAATTGGAAAGGATGCAACTGAAGTAATTGCTAAAATGTATCGTGCAGTTTTAGGTGCAGAAATATATGAAGTTTCTTGTCCTGCTGTTGCTGAAATGGAAAAAATATTAGAAAATACTTATAGAAATATTAATATTGGCTTAGTAAATGAACTAGCTATGTTATGTGAAAAAATGGGAATAAGTCTTTGGGAAGTTGTAGATGCAGCTAAAACTAAGCCTTATGGTTTTCAAGCATTTTATCCAGGTCCTGGTTTAGGAGGACATTGTATTCCACTTGACCCATACTATTTGGATTGGAAGGCAAGAGAATATGGATTTCATACATCATTAATTCAAGCTTCAGGGCTTATTAATGATAGAATGCCTGAATATTGTGTTGAACGTGCTAGTAAAATGCTAAGTACTAGATTTAAAAAGGCTATGAATGGTGCTAAAGTATTAGTATTGGGAATAGCTTATAAAAATGACATAGATGATTATAGAGAAAGTCCTGCTTTAAAAGTTATTGAAATACTTGAAAAAGAAGGTGCTATTGTAGAGTTTTATGATCCATGGATTAAAGAGTATAAATATAAAGGTAAAATTCATGAAGGATTAACTGAATTATCTAAAGAAAAAGTATCTGAAGAAGATTTAGTTATGTTTACAGCAGCGCATTCTAATTATGATTATGAAATGATAAGTAAAAATGCTAAAGCAATTTTTGATACAAGAAATGCAATGAAAAATATTAAAGATAGAAAAAATATTGAATTGTTATAGCTGGAAAGCACAATAATATTAAATAGAATTAGAATGGCTATAAATTTATCTTTATAAGAGATTATCAAAAACTAGATAAAAGTAGTAAATTTATATTTATAAATATGTCAAGCATAAAAACTTTTGAGCAAAATATTTATTTTATAGTGTCAAAGTATAATATAAAATTAAAATCTATAGTTTTACATGGCGACGTTGTTAATATAAAAATTGTTTCAACTTTTAATTTATTTTAAATCAAAAAATTATGTTATAAAATTAAAAAAATAGGAGTAAGATGTTTATGACTGAAAAAGAAAAATATATAGAATTATGTGATCATAATCAAAATATCCCTCTCTTTTTGAGGTATTATTATTTAGATGCCGTTAATGCAAATTGGGATGTGTTCTTGTATGAAAAAAATAATAAGATTATTGCTAGTTATGTTTATTGCATAAAAAGTAAATATTTTCTTAAATACATTTCAATGCCAAAGATGACACAATATTCTGGGTTATGGATTGATTATGACGAAGTTAATAGAAATGAAAAAAGGATAGCACTAGAGGAAGAAGTTATGAATTATTTTATTAATAAGATAGAAATGCTAAATATTGTTTATTGTTTTCAGTCTTTTTCTCCCCAAATTAAAAATTATTTGCCTTTTTATTGGAAAAATTATAATGAGACCATAAAATATACATTTGTAATTAATGAGAAAGAAGAAGAGAAAATTTGGAATAATATGACATCTACATTAAAAAATGAAATTAAAAAAGCATCTAAAGAAGCAAAACTATTTTATGATTGTAATTCAGACTTGTTTTATAAATATTTATGTAAGACTTATGAAAGACAAAATAAAAAGCCAAGTTTAAGTAAAGAAGAATTTATGAATTTTGATAAAGTTATGAGAGAAAAAAAATGTGTTCATATAATAGGAGCTAAGGATATAAATGAAAATATTCATTCAATTTGCTATTTTGTGTATGATGAAAAAAAAGTTTACTATTTAATGAGTGCAAATGATTATAATTTTAGAAAGAGCAATTTTAATTCTTTATTAGTATGGGAAGGAATTAAATTTGCAATAAGAAAAAATTTGATGTTTGATTTTGAAGGTTCAATGAACAAAAGTATTAATTCATTTATGAGAAAGTTTGGAGGAGAATTAAATATTTATCATTGTATTTCAAAAACTATTACTAAAAATCCAATTATAAAGTTATTATTAAATTATAGGTTAAAAATAAAGGGTTAGTGTGATAAATTATGTTAAATAAAAATGAAGTTAAATATACAATATCAATTATAATGAAAATTGCTTTTCCCGATTATTTATTTGAGTTTAAGGACTATAATGAAATAATATTTAATGGATATAATATTCATTTTAACTTAATGAACAAAGAAAAACAATCAAAGCTTATAAATGGAAAACTTAGCTATTATTTAATTAAAAATGTTACTGATGAATTTGATATACCAATTTTTTTGTGTAAACAAATTTTAACTAAGGAAAATAAAAATATTATTATTAATCCTGACATAATTACTTTACCATTTTTATTATTGTCTAGGAAAGAGGAACAGCTAATAAATAATTTTGATAGTCATGGTAGATTTTTATTTAAGGGATCTTTAAGTGATATATATAATATAATAGATTTTCCAATAGTAGATGAGTACGCTTTTCTACTTAGAAAAGAATTAAATAGATATCTAAATATTCCAATAAATACTAAGAAAACAAATTTATATTTGACTCATGATGTTGATAATTTATTTAGATTTTATTCACCTTTAAAAAGCTTTAAATCTATATTTGGTGGTGATTTAATTCTTAGAAAAAATTTCAAAATTTTTATTAAATCTTTGCACGATTATGTTTCATTTAAAAAAGATAAAATGAATGATCCAGGTATTAAAGCCTTATATAAACTTATGAATGTATCAAAAATGTATAATTATAAATCTCATTTCTTCTTTTTATGCTATAATATTGGTGATGATGACTTCAGGTATAATATCTTTGATTCTAGGGTAAAAAAAATTATTACTGAATTAATCAATAATAATATGATTATTGGCTTACATGCTGGGAAAAATGCTGGATGTAATAACAAAAATTTTACAAAACAGTTATCTAATTTGAAAAATTATGTAAAAAATATTGAAGAAAATAGAAATCATTATTTAATGTATAATTCAATTGAAACAGTTAATATTTTAGAAACAAACAATATTAAAATGGATTATACACTAGGCTATAGAGAAAGAATTGGTTTCAAGTGTGGTACTTCATATGATTACCCTCTTTATAATTTTACTAAAGATAAAATTTCAAAGGTAATAGAACGTCCTTTAATAGTCATGGATGTAACACTGAAAGAAAATATGAAATTAAATTATAAAGAATCAGTTGAAAAAGTAATTAAGTTATATAAAAGAGTAAAGAATGTTAATGGAAATTTTACTATTCTTTGGCATCCAGATAGTGTAGTTCGTGAGTGGGAACCATGGTTTAATAATGTTTATTTAAAAATATTGGAGGAAATTAGTAATGAAAACAATTATAACTCTTAGTCATTTTATAAATAATCGTAATAAATATTTGCAATATACTCATTCACAATCAAAACAGTTTGTAAAAAATGGATTTAAAGTTATTGTGTTCGCACCAAAGGCAATTAAATCATTAAGAAATTTATTTACTAATAAAAAAAAATTACAAATTGATGGAGTTAATATTGTAATTAATAAAAGAATTCCATTTTCTAATTTTTTAAAAAAAACTCGATTTAATATCAATGGATATTTTTATTATTTATCCATAAAAAATGATATAATTAAGTTAATTAATAATGAAGATATAATTTTTATTAATGCTCATAATTTTCATTGTGAGGGATATGCAGCATATTTATTAAAGAAGAAGTATCCTAAAATTAAAGTAACAATAACTTTTCATGGCAGTGATTTAGAATCCGAACTTTCTAATAAAAATGGAATATCAAGATTAATAAAAGTCTCTAAAGTCGTTGATAGCTATATTTGTGTTAGTGATAAATTAACTAATAAATTAAAAAAAATTGGTGTTACAAATGTTAAAACGATTTACAATGGTGTTGAACTATATAAAATATTACCAAAGCAAAAAGAAAAGATTATTTGTACTACTGCAGATTTAATAAAATCTAAAAATATAAATATTATCATTGAGGCGTTCAAATATTTTTCTGTTAAATATAAAGATTATAAATTAGAAATAATAGGAGATGGTCCTTTAAGAAAGAATTTGGAAGCTTTAGTTTCTAAATATAATTTAAATAATAGTGTTTCTTTTACAGGAAACGTGCCTAATATTGAAGTATTTAAACATATGAGTAAATCATTTTGCTTTATATTAACCAGTAAGCCAGAAGGTTTTGGAATTGTTTATGCAGAAGCGATGTATAATAAGTGTATTACGATTGGTACTAAAGGTGAAGGAATTGATGGATTTATTAAAAATGGTCAAAATGGTTTTTTAGTAAATCCAGATGCAAAAGAAATTTCTGAGTTACTCATTGATATATTAAATAACAAATATGATAATAATAAAATTATTGAAAATTCATATAATGATGCAAAAAAATTAACTTGGGAAAGAAATGCAAATGAATATTTAAAAATTGTAAATAACGAAAGGGGTGAATTTGAATGAAAAAGATAAAAATATGTCATATTACTAGTGCACATAATAGATATGATGGCAGAATTTTTGCAAAACAATGTACTTCTCTTGCAAAAAAATATGATGTGACTTTATTATGTTGTGATGAATTTGATGATGAAGTAAAAAATAATGTAAAAATAATATCCACAGGGAAAAAATTAAAAAATATTTATGAAAGATTATTTTTTTCTAAAAGATATTTGAAGAAAAAGTGTAATGAGATAAATGCAGACGTTTTTCAATTACATGACCCTGAACTTTTATCACTTGTTAATTATTTGAAAAAAAAGAAAAAAATTGTGATTTTTGATTCACATGAAGACCACGTTTCATTGTTTTTAGAAAGGCAGTGGATACCAAAAGTTTTTAGAAAAATACTTATGTATATTTATGCGTATTATGAAAGAAAAAATTTGAAAAAAATTGATTATGTAATATGTGCAGCAGATCATATAAAAGAAAGAATAAAGTTAATTAATATTAATTGTGATATAATACCTAATTATCCTATATTAGAAAATTCAATAGAGAAAAAGCAAGATGCTAATAAATTAACACTTTGTTTTGCTGGAACTATTAATAAATTTTGGAACCATGATGTAATTATTAAAGCTATTCAAGATATAGAAAATGTAAATTATTTATTAATAGGAAACTGTTCTGAAGAATATAAAAATTATTTAAAAAGTATTGATAAAAATTGTAAAACAGTATTTAAAGGAAAATTATCTTACGAAGAAGTAAAAAAGAATTACTGTTTTTCAGATGTGGGAATTGCTCTTTGTTCATATAGACCTAATGTTGATTATAAAAATGGCAGTTTAGGTATAACAAAAATATTTGAGTTTATGATGTATAAAATGCCAGTAATTTTTACTGATTTTAAAGTTTTTAAAAAAATAAATAATAAAAAGAAATATGGGATTGCAGTTAATCCTTATAACGTTACTGATGTTAAAAGTGCTATTTTAAAATTTAAAAATAATAGAAAAATAATTGAAGAATACGGAATAAATGGAAGAAGTTTAATAGAAACACAATACAATTGGAATGTATTAGAAAAAAAGTTGTTTAATATATATGATTTTGTGTTATCAGAAAGGAAGTAACTAAAAATGAAGATAGATAAAGTTAAAGAATTTTTATCCAAGTATTTGACTTATTTTTTGACATTATTGTTTTGTTTAAACTTAACATTTTTAAAAGACTTAGAGATTTTTCATTATATATATATAGGTGTCATTTGTTTATCTTTTATTTTACTATTTTTAAATTACAAATATATAAATTTTAAAAATATAAAAAAATATTGGTATATTTGGTTATATTTATTTTTCAGAATTGTGTCTATATGTATAAATGATAATTTTTTATTGAATTTTAAGGGATTTATTTATGAATGCTTTTTTTTGATAAATGTTAATTTTTTGTTAAATAAATCAAAAAAAGTAATTAATATTAATGAGAATATAATTATAATTACAAATTTAGTTTTAAACGTTATATCAGTTATTTTTCAATATTTTATAAAGCAAGATTTTTCACGTGAATTATTTGGAATTTATTCAAATCCAAATGGATTAGCTATATTAACCTTGGTGAGCATTATTCTTTATTATAAAAAAAAGGAAAAAAAGGAAAAAAAATTTTTAAACATTGTAAGTTTTAGTTATTACTTATTTTCAGTTGCAGTTATTTATGTATCATATTCAAGAACATGTATATATATATTGATAATATTGTTTATTATAAATTTTTTATTAAAGAAAAATCTTTTTGATATAAATAAACTAAAAAAATTTTCATTTATATGTATTTATTTCTTTTTGATCTTTTTTATAGCATTTTCCTATTTACATAAAAATGAAATTGTCAGTACAAAATTCGAAAAAACAATTAATAATATTACTACCAATAGGTATTATTTATGGAAATATAGTTTATTTTCATTAGAGAATAAACCTTTATTAGGAATAGGAAATCTTAATATTGGAGTGAATAGGTATAATCAAGTACCGAAAAAAATATTAAATTCTTTAGAAAAAAGTAGAGCAAATAGACTTTCTATGAATAATAATCATAATGGCTATTTTCAATTACTTGTTTCAAGTGGATTGATATGTTTTATTTTATTTACGATATATATTTATAAATTAATTATGTATACTTCTGATAAATATTTTTATTTAATACTTGCAATTTTGATAATTAATATTTTTGAAAATGAACTTATTATTTCAACATCGTTAGGAATGTTTTTGTTGGCATATTTTAACGTTGATAATAAAGGTTTAATAGGAGAAAGAAGATGAAAGAAAAAATACAAAAATTAATTAAAACTGGTTTTTTTTCAATTTATATATCTGAAATTTTAGCAAAAGTAATTACGATGTTTGGAGGAGTATTATTAGTCAGGTTAATGACTAAAGATGATTATGGTATTTATACATTAGTTCAAAATGCTTTATCTATGCTTTGTATTTTTGGAGATTTTGGAGCAGCTGATGCAACTTTGCAATTTGCATTAGAAAATGAAGAAAACCAAGACAAACAAAATGGAATTTTCTTATTAGGAATAAAAATGTTATTATTTTCAACATTTTTATCTAGTGTGATAATTATAATTTCACCACTATTTTATCCATATAAGACAGATTACATAGAAAAATTAACTATATTTATGTGTTTAATTCCATTTTTTAATGCAATGATAAATTATATTTCTATCGTATTAAGATCTAAAAAAGAAAATAATAAATTTTCGTTTTATCAAATTATAATTACAATTATTCATTATACTGTAATATTGGTATTTACAAAAATTTATGGTTTAAAAGGTGCCTTGTTTTCTCAATATGTGTATAATATATTATTAATTATAATTGGTATATTAATATTAAAAAAAATGTTAAATTTAAAACATTTTGAAGAGATTAAACAACAAGAGAAAAAAGATTTCTTTAAATTAGCTATTGGAACACAATTTAATCATACTTTAAATAATATGTTATATCAAATTGATATTTTTACTTTAAGCATTATGATTGCTTCTCCTGCTGATATTTCAATATATAAGGTTGCTACAGTAATACCAACGGCATTTGCTTTTTTGCCATTATGTTTAATGACATACCTTTTGCCAAATTTTATAGAACATAATAAAGAAAAAGGTTGGATTAGGAACAAAACTAAAAAATTAATTTTGTATTCTTTTCCTTTCTATTTAATTATTACTATAGTATTCATTGGTTTATCTAAAAACATATTTTTAATTTTATATGGAAAACAATATGTAGATGCTTATTTGCCATTTTCTCTGTTGATGATAGGATTTTTATTTTCCGCTACAATTAAATCTCCTATTTATAGTATTGCATATGTTTTACATAATATAAAATTTAATGTGTGTGTTAGTATAATTTCTTTAATTGCAAATTTTATTTTAAATATCATTTTTATTAAAATATTCGGAATAATAGGTGTAGCTATAAGTACATTAATTATAAATATTTTGGGTTCAATTGCTTCAATAATTTACATTTATAATGTAACAAAGGAGGTTAAAAATAAATAAAAAATTTAATAAAAAAATTTAAATTAAGAAAAATAAAATGTGGAAAGAATGTGTCATTTGGAGATGATGTACAAATAACTAATTCTTCAAATATAATTATTGGAAATAATACGTATATAAATGGAGGTACTATTTTAGTTGGTAAAAATAGTAAAATTGTTATAGGTGATAATTGCTTAATATCTTATAATGTACATTTAAGAACCAAAACTCATTGTTACAAAAATAAAAATATTTTAATTAATAAACAGGGGGGAATATGAAAAAGATATTATAATAGGCAATGATGTTTGGATTGGATATGGTATACAAATTCTTCCTGGAGTAAATGTTGGAGATGGTGCGGTAATAGGTGCTGGTGCGGTAGTTACTAAGAATGTTGAAAGTTATACAGTTGTTGCCGGTGTTCCTGCACGAAAAATAGGTGAAAGAAAATAGCTTATTTATTCAAACCTAAGGTTATTGCAAAATAAAAGATAAAAAAGTAATTATTGATAACTTCTATAACTTGTAAAGTTATCTATCTGAAAAATCAATTATGTTAAAAAGGTATATGAAGAACTTAATTGGAAGGCTGAATTAAATTTAGAAGATATGTGTAGAGACTCTTATTTGTTTAATAAAAATAATAGATAATTGAAGAAGTGTTCTTCAATTTTTCTTTTAAATAAGTTGAATTAAATACTAAAATAAATTATAATATAGTTAGTAAATATATGGAGGTTATGTTATGAATAAGGAATATTTAAGAAATATTGGAGTTAATGTTGATGAGGTTTTAGAATTTTGGGGAGATATAGATGCATATAATGATAATCTAATGGAATTTTTAAATAATATTGATGCTAGA
Source organism: uncultured Bacilli bacterium (assembly GCA_934101625.1). GTDB lineage: Bacteria > Bacillota_I > Bacilli_A > RF39 > UBA660 > CAKOLN01. The sequence continues at coordinate 54,669 of CAKORV010000002.1, forward strand.
ATTAAAGAATTAGAGAGTTATAAAAATAATGGTGAAATAAGTAGTTATACAATTCTTGCACATAGTTTAAAGAGTGAGGCAAGATATTTAGGACTTAATAATTTATCTCAAATATTTTATAATCATGAACTTAAGGGTAAAGAAGGAAATATAGATTATATTAAAAATAATTTTTATGAAATAGAAAATGCAATAGGTAGTTTAAAAAGTAATATTAAAGATTATGCTAATAGTTTAAAAATTAAGAAAACTTTGCTTGTTGTAGATGATTCTAATATTATAATTAATTTTATAGAAAATATAGTTAAAAATGAATATAATGTAGTAAGAGCCAATAATGGTATTGAAGCTGTAAATAAAATAGAAGAGGGAATATATGCTATTTTGCTTGATTTAAATATGCCTAAATCAAATGGAATAGATGTATTAAATTATTTAAAAGATAATGATTTAATGGAAAAGATACCTGTAGTTATAATTACTGGTAATAATACTAAGGAAGCAGTTAGTGAAGTAATTGGATATAATGTAGTTGATGTACTTAATAAACCTTTTACTGTTGATAATATTAAAAGAGTAATAACATTAATAGAAAACTTTCATACAAATTAAATAATAAAAGATAAAAAGGTGGTTTTATGACAACTAAAAGATTAAAGACTTTTTTTAAAATAGTTATACTTATGCTTATTATATTTGTATTAGAAGAAGGTTATATGTTATATACTAATAAAAAAAGTAAGGATGAAATGCTTCATAAGAGTAATGATTCTAGTTCTTTAATAGCGGATTTAGAAAATGAAATTAGTGTTTTAAATAATATACTTGAAGAAAATGATAATTTTTTAAATGAATTAAATAGTAAAAGAGATAGTATTACTGAAGAAATAGTAAGTGTAGAAGAAAAGATAAAAGAGATAGAAGAGTTAAAAGCAGCTATGGCTAGTAATAGTAAATATATAGATGGAGTTATTACTGTTAATCAGCATCCTAGTTATCCTACTGGATGTGAAAGTGTTGCATTATATATTTTACTTAGATATTATGGAGTAAATGTAAGTATTGATGATATTATAAGTTCTTTACCTAAAGGAGATTTACCACATTTAGTGAATGGAAAGTTTTATGGTGCTAATCCAGAAATTGAATTTGTGGGTAATCCTCTTACTGAGTATTCTTATGGAGTATATAATAAGCCAATAAGGGATGTTGCTGATATGTTTAAAAAGGGTGCTAAAACTAAAACTGGTAAGGATTTTGATGAAGTTTTAAAATTAGTAGATCAAGATAAACCGGTAATGGTATGGGCAACAATAAATATGATAGAGCCTTATATATCAAGTAGATGGATAGATTCAAATGGTAATGTTGTTAAATGGAAAGCAAATGAACATGCACTTGTGGTTATAGGATACGATACAGATAATATTATAGTAAGTGATCCTTATACAGGTTCAATAAGATACTATGATAGAAGTTTATTTATAAGTAGATATAATTACTTAGGAAAGAGGGCTGTTTGGTACGAATGAAAAAATATATAATTATGATTATTTTACTAATAAGTGCATTATGTACTTTAATAGTAATGAATAATAAACTTAAAAATGAGATAAATGATAGTAAAGAAATTACAGAATTGAGATATAAAGATAGTGAGTCTCTTAATGATAAGAAAAAGGAACTAAATAATTCTATTGAAGCACAAAAGATTAAGATAAATGAATTAAATACTGAAATAGATTCTTTAAATAAAACATTAGATAGTAATAAAGAAAAATTAAAAGAGTTGGAGGGTTAAAATGAAGAAAGTATTAAAAGTTTTATTAATTTTAATTCTTATAATTTTAGTTGGATTTTGTTATTATTTATTAAGAGTAAAAAGTTTTGATATTAATAAAAATGTTTATATTGATGAAAAAGATAAAGTTGAAGATTTAATGAATGAAATTAATAGACCATTAACTATGATGATATTAAGTAACTGTATAGATAATGAATATAGTAAAGAAGAATATGATTTAACTAAGAATGAAAATTTATTAAGTCAAATCAAATATAAACAACAATTTACGATGGAGTATTATCTTAATAAAACTAAAAATTATGATAAATTTATGTTAGTTAATCAAGAAGGTAATGAAGATGAAGATGCATATGTTACTGATGAACAAGCAATAGCGTATTTAAATTATGATGACTTTAATAATTCTTATAAAGAGTTGTTTGGAAAAGACTTTAATATGAAAAATAGAGAATATAGTCCTTTTAAAAGTTTTGATGATAAAGGGTATGTTTATTATTCTAATAGAAGAAGTGGAAATAATGGGCTTTTTATAGTTTCTGATAATATAGATGCAATATTAAAGACTAATAATACTTATAAAGCTAAAGTTACTTTAAATTATAATGAGAGATTAAAAGAAAGACTTGATACAAATGAAATGATAATAGAATATAGTTATATAAACGATAAAATTGTTATTAAAAGTATAAGTTTTAAATAATGTAAAGAAAGTGAGTTTTTTGATTAAATTCACTTTCTATATTTTAAAAGATGTGGTATACTTTATTTAAGATAGGAGAGGAAAAGAATGAAGAAATTCAAAAAAATGATTTTTACATTATTGCTTACTTTATTAGTTTTACCAGTACTAAATGCAGTGAGTGTTGATGTAAAAACAGAAGAAGAATTATTAGATGCTGTTAAAAGTGATGGTACTATAGTTCTTAAAGAAGATATAACATTAACTAAAGCTTTAGAAGTTAAAGGCAATGATGTTATAATTGATTTGAATGGTAAAACAATTACTGTTCAAAATGGATATAATGGATACTTTGATTTATTTAAAGGAGTCCTTGAATTTACTGGTAAAGGTACAATTAAGGATGTACGTGTAAGAGAGCGCGTTGCGGCGACTATTTGGGTTGAAGGTTCAACTGATGTAAATGATAAAGACTATTCAACACTAACTATTGGTAAAGATGTTACCATTGATACTACTCAGTGGGGTATTGCTGTAAGTGATACTGATAAAAAAGCTTATGGTTTAACTGTAAACTTTAATGGAAAAATAGATAGTAGTGCTAAAGATGGTGGAGGTATTACTGTATTTGGTAATGTTAAAAATGTAGGTAATGATTTAAATAATGCACCAGTGGTTAATCTAAATAAAACTGCTTATGTTGAAGCTGTTGGAGATGAAGCATTATATGGTGCTGGTGTAGGTATTTGGAATATTTCTGGTGGTGAATATATAGGAAAAAGTACTATTGGTGTTAAAAGTGGTAAATTTGTAATAAATGATGGAACATTTACTGCGAATGGAGAACGTAAAACTGGTACTTTATATGGAAATGGTATGTATTCTACTGGATCTACTATTCAAATTGAAAATAATGAAGGATATTCAGGAAATATAGAAATAGTTGTTAATGGTGGGACTTTTAAGAGTGAAAAAGGATTAAGTATTTATCATTATCCACCAGATGAAAATATAAAGAATGGATTAAAATCATTAGTAATAAATGATGGTAAGTTTGTTGGCGATGTTGAAATGGTTGATGGAGATAGTATAATTATTAATAAAGGTACTTTCTCAACTAGTTCAGTTGTAAATTATGTTCCAAAAACCTATTCAATGACTAAAATAAGTGAAAATGAATATGTTGTAACAAATATTGAATATTTGGATGTAGAAGGAGCAAGTACTGAAATATATTCTAATAATGTACTTGATATGCATTATGCAAAACCAGGAGAAAAGGTAACACTAAAAATAAATGTAGAAGAAGGATATTATGTTAAAACAGTTACTGTTGTGGGAAAAGATGATAGTAAAACTGTTGTAGAAGTTAAGAATAATGAGTTTGTAATGCCTGAATTTGCAGTTAAAGTTATGGTTGATACTGCTAGATGTATTGGTAAAGATGGTAATATTGTACAAATTGATAAAGAATTATCTTTCTCAAAAGATATAAATGAAGATGTAGTTAAAGATTTAATGGATACTACAGTAGAAAATAAAGATTCTGGATTAGTTGAAGCTATTGATACAGATAAACTTGTTACTTCAGATAATACTTCATTAATTGAGGTTCAAATTGAAACTGAATTAACTGAATATGATGAAGAAAAAAATATATTAACTTATGATATTAAACCAGTTTATTATGTTGATGGAGAAGAAGCAGGAGTTGTACCTAATGAAGCAATTAATGGTAAAGTTAAAGTTAATTTACCTGTACCATCTAATGTAAAAGATACTCATGTTAAAGTTATTCATAAATCTGGTGAAAAAGTTATAGATGAAAAAACTTATGAAATTAAGTCAACTGAAGATGGTAAAAAGTATATTACTATTGAAACTGAAAGTTTTTCAACATTTGAATTAAGTTTCTATACTCCAGAAAAAGTTGAAAATCCACAAACTGGCGATAATGTTATGTTATATGTTGGTATTTCATTAATTTCATTGCTAAGCATATCTGCGATTGTAGTAGTAAAAAAACATTTTTAGTAAGATGATTATCAGATAGGTCACATTGACCTATCTTTTGTTTTGTGGTAGAATAAAGTACAATTTGAGGGGGAATTATGTTAGGAGAATATTTATCATTAAAATTTATATTATTGTTTTATAAAGATAAGTCTATGTTTATAAAGTATTTATTTGAAGATGGAATGCCAGATAGTTTTTATAATGAAATAGTTAGTAGGCTAGACAAGGGTGATATTAAATTAGCATATTTATTAACTAAGAAAGATCCTTATAAAATAGTAAGTTATTTAAAAAATATTCCATATTATGAAACACTCGCATATTTTATAGATTTAAATGATTATTATGAAACACCATTTAGATATATTAAAAGTATAATTGAAAAATTAAATACTATTCCTAGAGAGAATTTTCTTAATCAAACTGTTAAAGATGAACCACGATGGAAACTTAGAAAGATAATGATATATACAGATGAAGGATTTATGTTACTTGCATATAAACTATATTTAACTCTTGGACTCAATAATACATTAGAATTATTAAATGGTATGTATGGAGAAGTAAGTTGCGAAACAGTTAATTTTATGTTTAATAATTGGAGTTCTATTGAAAAATATAATCAAATTTTAATTAATTTTTTATTTAATAATAAGAAGAGTAATAACAATGTAATGAGATTAATGCTAAATGGAAAAGTTAATGAATTCTTTTTGAAGTTTCCTGAATTTATAAGTAATTTAGATTATTATGTTGATAAGTTAGGTACTAGTTTACCTTTAACAAGAGTTTGTCAAATTTTAAATGATAGAATTATACCAAATAATCCATATCATTCTAATATAACAAGTGATATTTATAATGATATGATACCTTCTTATAAACATAAATATATGTATGATGATTATGATGAAAAATATATTAAGAAAATACATGATAAATTTTATGAAGAGAATTTAGAAAATATGTTTAGTTCATCTATTCCAGAGTTTAAATATACTGAAAATGATATTACATGTGAAGTGTTAAAAAAGAGTGATCCTAAAATACTTGTAATGGGTTATAGAACTAATAATTGTTTTAGAATTAATGGAGATGCATTAGTCTTGTTTAAAAAATCGGCTATGAATAAACATATGAGAGTTATTTCTGTATCTACTAAAGAAAGAAGAGATATAGCAATGATGTTACTTTGTAGAAATGGTAATGTTCTTGTTGGTCAAGGTATAGAGATTAGTAAATCTTTTCAAAATAAAGAGTATCGTGAAAAAATATATAATGCTTTAAAAAATACTTTAAAAGAAATAATGAATTATATGAATTTAAATAATGACGAAATAGTAGCTACAATTATAGGCAATAGCAATGCAAATGTTATGGAATTTAATGATAATGTACTTTCATTTAGAGTTAAACCTATATTAGATGATGAAGGAAAGTATTATGATGGATTTAATCATTACCAATATTTGTTAGATTTAAAGGTAGGTAAAAGTCTTAGTGATTTAAAATTATTTCTACCAACTAAAGAATATTATGATGAAAGAGCTTGTGTAAGTCATTATTATGATTTTAAGAATCAAGTAATTAAACCTTATGATGGTAGTAAGATTTTTTCAATATGCGAGAGAAATAAATCTAAAAATTGGGCTCAATTGTATATTAGAAAAGATATAAAAGAATGTCATGTTGGACAAGATTGGTATATTATTCTTTTTGATGATGGAACAATTATTGAAGAAAAGTGTGGTATGGATCCAAGAACTTTAGATGAAATTAAAGAATGTTACGAAAATATAAATGCAAAGAGAATGTCAAAAAGTATGTAATAACTTTACATGCTTTTTATATGGTAGTATTATTTAACTAGGTGATAAAAATGGAAAAGAAGAAAACTAAAAAAGAGATTGTTAAAATGTTACTTAATCAAAATTTGGAAACTGAAGATGAAGAAGAGTTAATTGATTTATTAATAGATAATTCTATAGCAGTTGATGTTGATAAACAAGATAAGGATAATGAAAAGTTTGGGGATAGGGTTGCTGATAAAATAACAGAGTTTGCTGGTAGTTGGGGATTTATATTAGGTTTTACTATGTTTTTAATACTTTGGATTATATTAAATTTGACTATTTTTAAAAATTTAGATCCATATCCTTTTATATTATTAAATCTATTATTATCTTGTATTGCTGCTTTACAAGCACCTATTATTATGATGAGTCAAAATCGCGCAGCTAAAAAAGATAGCATGAGAAGTAAAAATGATTATAAGACTGACTTAAAAAGTGAATTAATATTAGAAGAGTTACATGATAAAATGGAGAAGATTATATCAAATCAAAATAAGATATTAAAGGAGTTAAGTAAACAAAGTGACAAGTGATAAGAAATTCACTTGTTTTTATGTGGTATTTTAAATATAAAAGAAAAAGGCCTAATTTGACGGGTATGTCTTTTTGTGATAGAATAAGCTTTCGAGGAAGAAGGAGAATTTTATGAAGAATTTTGAATTAACACTTTTATCAGCTGATCAAGTGTGGGGAAGTGAAGAAGAAAAACAATTAGATGTTTTAAAAAGATATGGAACTAGTGCATTAATTACAGATTTAACAGCATTAACTGGTATACTTTACTATGATGATATTGTCTATACAGAATTATTTAATAATCATGAAATAAAGGGAAGTTATTGGACTAAATCAATTAATAATGAGCATAAAAGAATAGTTACTTGTCGTAAGGATGGTGATAAATCAGTTACTTCTGAATCATATAGAGATGAAGGTATTCGTCCTGTTTTAAAGTCTAGTAAAGTATTTAATGAAGTGTATTCTAAAAGAAAATTAGGAGAAAATAATGTTTATGAGGTGGAATATGGGGAGTATCCTCAAACATTAGCAGATAAAACAGACCAAATTAAGTTAGAAAAGATTTATTTATTAGAACAATTGAAAAAAGAAGAATATAGAAAAAAAATGAAGAAAACAGGAAAGGTTTATACATTTGATTCTTTATCTGCTGCACCACAAAATTGGAATAGAGAAATAAAACCTATTTCTTATGATGAATTTTCTTATAAGAATCAAAAATATATTAGAATATGGGAAAATTGTGATCGTTATCTTTGGATAAAGGTTGAACCAATTACTTGGCTAATTGATGAAGAAACTAAATCTCTTGTTTCTAAAAAGATTTTATTATCAGGTATAAGATTTGCACCAAAATCAAGTGAAAATATAGATTTTGAAAAGACTGATATGAAATATTATTTAGATAATTTTATGGCATATGAAATATTGACACAAGAGTCACTAGAGTACGTTAATAAAAGATTAAAAGAAATAAATAAAGAGTTAAGTGAATTAGAATCTTTAAAAGAAAAATTATTAAAAGAACAAAATGGAAAGAAATTGATTCAAAAATAAAAATGCTTATAAAATCGGCTTAAAATAAGAAAATAACAAAACTGGGTTGAAAAATAAGGTATTTTGTGATATTATTTGAAGCGAGTTATATATTTATTATGTAACTAAATAAGTGGGAGAGAATTTGGATTACTTGATAAACCACTCGCGAAATTTACTAAATAAAATTTATAGGAGGTGTTTTTCGTGGCAAAGAAAGTTACTAAAGTCGTTAAGATTCAAATCCCTGCAGGTAAAGCAACACCAGCTCCACCAGTAGGTACTATTTTCGGACCTTTAGGAATTAATCTACAAGAATTTTGTACAAGATATAATGATGCAACTAGAGAAAAAATGGGAGATATAATTCCAGTTGAAGTTACTGTTTTCGAAGATAGAAGTTTTGATTTCGTACTTAAGACTCCACCAACTGCTTCATTATTATTAAAGGCAGCTAAATTACAAAAAGGTGGTGTTAAAGGCGCTAATGAAATAGTTGCTACTATAACTAAGGATCAATTAAGAGAAATAGCAGAAATTAAATTACCAGATGAAAATACTAATAATATTGATGCTGTTATGAGAACTATTGCTGGAACAGCAAGAAATATGGGAATTGCTGTTAAAGGATTAAATGATGTAGAACTTGAAGAACAAGCAGAAGAAGCTAAAGAAGCTGAAGCTGAAATGGCTAAGTTAGATGAAGAACTAGCTGAAATGGAAGCAAATGCTAAAGCTATGGCTGATCAAGATGTTCCTGAAGTTGAATCAACTGAACAAAAACAAGAAACAGAAGAATAATTTAAAGTCGAGTAAAGTAATATAATAATCCAAATACCACATAAAGGAGGGAAAAATATGAAACGTCATGGACGTGCTTATGTGGAAGCTTCTAAGAGTGTAGATAAAACTAAAGCATATACACCAGAAGAAGCGGTTAAATTAGTAAAGTCTCTTTCAAAAAGAAAATTTGACGAAACTGTTGAAGTAGCATTAAATTTAAATATTGATACTACTAAGAGTGATCAACAAGTAAGAAGTAGTTTTACATTACCTCATGGTACTGGTAAAACTAAAAAAATCTTAGTTGTTACTAAAACTAAAGCAGAAGAAGCTAAGAAAGCTGGAGCTGACTTTGTAGGAGCAGAAGAAATCGTTGAAAAGATTGGAAAAGAAAACTGGTTTGATTACGACATCATAGTTGCAACACCTGAAATGATGGTTAGCCTTGGTAAATTAGGTAAAGTATTAGGACCTAAAGGATTAATGCCTAACCCTAAAACAGGAACAGTTACAACTAATGTAGAAGCTGCTATTGAAAATATCAAAAAAGGTATGATTGAGTATCGTGCAGATTCAAACGGAAACGTTCACGCTATCGTTGGTAAAGTAAGTTTTGATGAAAAAGCATTAACTGAAAACTTAGTTGCTTTCATTAATGAAGTTATCAAAAATAAACCAAGTGGTGTAAAGGGAACTTTTGTTAAAAATATAACAATATCTTCAACAATGGGTCCTGGTGTTAAATTAGATTTAACAAATTTCTAATTAACTATTTACAAATGAACTAAAATGTTATAAAATACATTTTGTAGTTGGCCGTAGACAGTAGGTATAAAAATAAATCCTACCGAGGAAATACTTTTTATAGTTTTCCTTGTGCGGAAAACTTTTTTCAATAATAAAGGAGGAAACTATGGCAAGTGAAAAAAGTCTAGGACTTAAAAAAGCTCAAGTTCAAGAAATTTGTGATAAACTTGATAATGCTAATACTTTATTATTAGTAGATTATCAAGGTATGACAGTTAAAGAACTTAGTGATTTAAGACAAAGTCTTAAGAGTAGTGGTAGTGATTTAAAAGTATATAAAAATACTTTAGCTAACTTAGCTCTTAAAGATAAAAATATTAAGTTAGATGACTATATGACTGGTCCTAATGCTTACATCTTTAGTAAAGACATTATTGAACCTATTAAATTAGTTAGTGAAGTAGCTAAGAAAAATGAAAACTTATCTATTAAAGCTGGTTATATTAATGGTGAATTTGCTAGTGTTGAAACTATTAATGAATATGCATCAATACCAAGTTACGAAGGACTTCTTACTATGTTTGCTGGTGGCTTAATTGAACATGTAAGAAACTTATCAATAGCATTAAACTTATATGCCGAAAAACAAGAAAAGGGAGGAAATGAATAATGGCAAAAATTGAAAATAAAGATATTATCGAAGCTATCAAAGAAAAGACTATTCTAGAAGTTAAAGAATTAGTTGATATGATGAAAGAAGAATTTGGAGTAGATCCAAGTGCTGTAGCTGTAGCAGCTGCTCCAGCAGCTAGCGCTGAAGATGAAGGAGACGTAACTAAGACTGTAGTTTTAACTGCTGCTGGTGCTCAAAAATTACAAGTTATTAAAATTGTAAGAGAAATCACTGGTTTAGGTCTTAAAGAAGCTAAAGATGTTGCTGATAATGGTGGTAACATTAAAGAAAACGTTTCTATGGATGAAGCTAATGAAATTAAAGCTAAATTAGAAGAAGCTGGCGCTACTGTAGAATTAAAGTAGTTTATAATTGTTAAAGACAGGTCTTGAAAATAGACTTGTCTTTTTGTATAATATGTTTACATAGGAGGTTTTATTATGATAGATAAGGTACAAAGATTAAATTTTCAAAGAGAATCGATTGAAAGAATGTTACTCGAAAAATCGTTACTTATTGAAGATTGTGCTAGTGAGATTGACAATATTAATTGTGAGTTAGATATATTATATAAAAATTTAAATGATAAATTAGAAAAGAATGATAATACTTTGCTTTTAAAAAAAATATCAGATTTGAATAAAAGAAAAAAGATTATAATGGAAAAATATAAAAAGGAATTAGTTACTTTTAAGAGAGCAATAACTAGATTAGATAAATTAAGTAAAAGTATAAGTGAAGAGTTAAACAAAACTTTAAAGTTAAAATAAGCAGATTATATTATTTGGTATACTCTGTTTTATTTTATAAAACTTATAAAAACTAATTGACAAACATATGTGCTTAATGTATAATTTAATTATGGTTAAGGAAATTCTGGTATTTTATGCATTAAGTTTTATGATTTAGGAGGTTTTGTAGATGAATATGGATAGTGTTAAAGAATTAGAATTCTATAAAAATGTTCTAGATAAAAAAATAAAAGAAAAAAAGAAAATACTTGATAAATATTTAAAAGAAATAGCTATTCTTGAATGCTCAATTGATACAATGTTAACCGATGATTTGTCTGAAGAAAATAAGGATAAATTATTACCAAGAAAAATAAGTGTTTTAACGAGAAAAAGAGATGAATTAAATACTTTATATAATAAAGAAAATATGTTATATAATGGTTTGATGAAAAAATATGAATTAACTTTAGAAAAATTAAAGTTATTAAATGAAGAATTGACAATTAGTGTTAAAAAATAATTTACAAAAGGAAAATAATATGAATGGAATTTTAAAACATAAAGAAGAAACGACAAAAAGAATACAGATGTTAACTGAAGAATTTAATTTATCTTATATTAATAATTTTAAAAGTAAAAAACAATATTATAAATTAAGTGATCTTTTGTATAGAAAGCCTGATAATTTAGAAATTAAAAATCGTTTTAAAGTTGCTAGAAAAATAAAGGAACAAAATGAAAAGAAATATTATCAGATGCTTCATAAAGTAGATTTATTTTATAAGAAAAATAGACAATTGGTATTTGCATTTGAAAGTGGAAATTATTACGTAAAATATTCTTTTTTTACTAATGAATTATTTGCTGAAAATAATTTAGGGGATGAGATTTTAGTTAATTTAGATTATCATAAAGATTCTTTAGTTATAATTGATAAAATAATTACTGAAAATTATTTAAATACGATAGAAAAAATAAAAATATTTTTTAGTAGAAGAGTTTACGAATTAAAAAGGTGAAAATATGAATAAATATTTAGATGAAGAATTAGCAAAATATAAAAGAAAAAGTCATGTTTTAAATCATGAAATAAGAAAACAAAATATAAAAATTACTAAGTTAAAAAATGAAAGAGAACTTTTAGGTTCTATATTAACGGCTGTTAAATCAAATAAAAATCATTATGAAATTGAAAGGACTATAAAAAAAATAAACAGATTAGATGCAAAAATTAGAAAATATGAATTGATAATGTTGAAAATGGAATTAACGGAGTTTTTTAATAGTGCAAAATTACAAGAACTTAAAATCTTGGATGAAAGCAGAAATAAAACTGATAGAGATGTACTACATTTAAGACATGATATGGTGTAAAGGAGAAATATGGAACATTATTTTACAAATAATGAAAATTTAAAAAGTGAGATAAGAACTATTAATTATAGCTATGATGCAAATGATTTTGTGTTTTTATCAGATTTAGGAGTCTTTTCTAAAGATAAGATTGATTATGGTTCTAAAGTTCTAGTAGAAAACTATTTAAAATATAATCATAATAATAAAAAAATATTAGATGTAGGATGTGGGTATGGATTTATTGGTATTGTATTATCTAAAGTTACAAATAGTTATGTGGAAATGGTTGATGTGAATAAGAGAGCATTACATTTGACTGAAAGAAATATAAACGAAAATAAAGTTAATGCTAAAGCTTATATGAGTGATGCTTACCAGAGTGTTAAAGATAAATATGATGTTATTATTACAAATCCACCTATAAGAGCAGGCAAAGAAAAGGTTTTGGAGATACTTAATGGTTCAGTTGAACATCTGAATCCTGGTGGAGAATTATGGTTTGTTATAAGAAAAGACCAGGGAGCAAAAAGTATAGTAAAAGTACTTAATAAAGAACTAATTGTTGAAAACACAGAAAAAAGTAAAGGATTTTATATTTTTCGTGCTAAAAAGTATTGAAAAGTTTACAGTTTTCTGATAATATTATAAATTGCGATACGTGTATTTTTTATCGTTATTGTGTTTTTAAATCTATGGAATTGGGGTGACTAAATGGCTTACAAAGTTGAAAAGTTTGGTATGTCTAGAGAAAGAAGAAATTTCTCACATTTAAAGAATAGATTTGAACTTTCAAATTTACTTGAAATTCAAAAAGATTCTTTTCAAAAATTTTTAGATGAGGGGATAAAAGAGGTATTTGAAGATATTTTTCCAGTGGAGAGTTTCAGTGGAAGTTTATCGCTTGAATTTGGTGAATATACTTTAGAAGAACCTAGATATTCAGTTAATGAATCAAAGGAAAGAAGAGTAACATATGCTGCACCTTTAAAAGTTAAAGCAAGATTGTTTATTAACGAAACTGGTGAAGTTAAAGAACAAGAGGTATTCTTAGGAGATATTCCACTTATGACAGAAAATGCATCATTTATTGTAAATGGTGTTGAAAGAGTAATTAACTGTCAATTAGTTCGTTCACCTAGTATTTATTTCAAGAGAGAAATAGATAAAAATGGACGTAACATAATTACAAGTGAAGTTATACCTAGTAAAGGAACTTGGTTAGAGTATGAACTTGATGCTAGAAATATTTTCTATGTAAGAATAGATAGAACAAGAAAAGTTCCAATTACAACATTCTTACGTGCTTTAGGTTTATCTAGTGATGATGATATTATAAAAGTGTTTGGTGAAGATGAATATATCACTAATACTATAGAAAAGGATTCTACTAATAATACTGATCAAGCATTAATAGAAATATATGAAAAATTAAGACCTGGAGAACCTGCTACATTGGATTCTAGTAAAAACCAATTAATAACTAGATTCTTTGATAAGTTTAGATATGATTTAGCTAAAGTAGGACGTTACAAATTTAATAGAAAGTTAAATGTTTGTGATAGATTACTTAATAATCGTATTGGTGAAGATATAGTTGTTGATGGAGAAATTAAAGTTAAAAAAGGTACTTTAATCACTAAAGAATTATTGGAAGAAATTAAACCAATATTTGAAAGTGGCTATGGTGTTCATGAAGTTAAAATTAATGAAGAATTAGATCAATATAATAAAGTTCAAGAAGTTTTAGTTTATGCTAATGATGGAACTGATAAAATCATTAAAGTTATTGGTAATGATCAAAGTATTGATACTAAGAGATTAACTATTAGTGATATTTATGCTAGTGTTAACTATTATATTAATTTACATTATGGAGTAGGTAATTTTGATGAAATTGACCATTTAGCTAATAGACGTGTAAGACAAGGTGGAGAATTAATTCAAAATCAATTTAGAGTTGGTATTGCTCGTATGGAAAGAGTAATTAGGGAAAGAATGACTACCCAAGATATAGATACTGTAACACCTAAGAGTTTAATAAATATTAGACCTGTTACAGCAGCTTTAAAAGAATTCTTTGGTAGTAGCCAATTATCTAAATTCATGGATCAAATTAACCCATTAGCTGAGTTATATGATAAACGTAAACTTAGTGCATTAGGACCTGGTGGATTATCAAGAGATAGAGCAGGTATGGAAGTTCGTGATGTTAACTCATCTCACTATGGTAGAATTTGTCCAGTAGAGACTCCAGAAGGACAAAATATTGGACTTATTACAAGTTTAGCTGGTTATGCTAAATTAAATGAATATGGATTTATAATGACTCCATATAGAAAAGTTGAAAACGGAAAACTTACTGATGAAATAGTTTATATGACAGCTGATGAAGAAGAAAATTTCTATATTTGTCCAGCAACTATTAAAGTTAATGATAAAAACGAAATTGAAGAAGACAGTGTACCAGTAAGATTTAATAGAGATAACTTGGTTGTAGAAAAAAATAAAGTTGATTATAGTGATGTTTCACCAAGTCAAATAGTAAGTATTACAACTAGTATGATACCATTCCTAGAACATGATGATGCTAACCGTGCACTAATGGGTGCTAACATGCAACGTCAAGCAGTACCCTTAATGGTTACTGAAGCTCCAATTGTAGGAACTGGTGTTGAAAAATATGCTGCATTGGATTCTGGATGTGTAATAAAATCTAAAGATGAAGGTGTAGTAGATTATGTTGATGGTAAGAAGATTATTATTAAAAATAGTAAAGGTAAACATGAATATGAACTAATAAGTTATCAAAGAAGTAATGCTGAAACTTGTTATACTCAAAAGCCTATTGTTAAAAAAGGTGATGAAGTTAAAGTTGGAGATATTATTGCTGATGGACCTAGTACAAATGATGGAGAAATCTCTTTAGGTAAAAACTTAACAGTTGCATTCATGACTTACAATGGATATAACTATGAAGATGCAGTTATATTAAATGAAAGAATAGTAAAAAATGATGTATTAACTTCAGTACATATAGAGATGCTAGAAGTAGAATGTCGTGATACTAAATTAGGACCAGAAGAATTTACAAGAGATATTCCAAATGTTAGTGAAGAAGCTCGTAGAAATCTTGATGAACATGGTATTATTAGAATTGGTACAGAAGTTAAAGAAAACGATATTTTAGTTGGTAAAATTACTCCAAAAGGAGTTCAAGAATTAACAAGTGAAGAAAAATTATTACATGCAATCTTTGGTGAAAAAACTCGTGAAGTTAGAGATACTTCATTAAGAGTACCTCATGGATCTAGTGGAATAGTACATGATGTACAAGTATTTACTAAAGATAACTCAGATGAATTACCTGCTGGTGTAATTAAGATTATTAGAATTTATCTAATAAAGAAAAGAAAGATGCAAGTAGGAGATAAGATGAGTGGTCGTCATGGTAATAAAGGTGTAGTAAGTTTAGTATTACCTGAAGAAGATATGCCTTATCTACCAGATGGAAGAACAGTTGATGTAATACTTAACCCATTAGGTGTTCCATCTCGTATGAACCTTGGACAAATTCTTGAAGTACACTTAGGAATGGCTGCTAAAACATTAGGTGTTCATATTGCAACTCCAGTATTCGATAGCGCTACTGAAGAAGATATAGTTAATATGACAAAAGAAGCTAAACTTGATCCTGACTATAAGACATGGTTATATGATGGTCGTACAGGTGAAAGATTTGACAAACGTGTTAATGTAGGTGTCATGTATATGATTAAACTTAACCACATGGTTGATGATAAGATGCATGCTCGTTCTACCGGACCTTACAGTTTAGTAACACAACAACCTCTTGGTGGTAAAGCACAATTTGGTGGTCAAAGATTCGGTGAAATGGAGGTTTGGGCATTATATGCTTATGGTGCTGCTCACATTTTACAAGAAGTATTAACTATTAAGTCAGATGACGTTTTAGGACGTGTTAAGGTATATGAACAACTAGTTAAAGGTAAACCAGTTGATCAAGCAGGAGTTCCAGAATCATTTAGAGTTCTAATTAAAGAGTTCCAAGCTTTAGGTTTAGATATTAGTGTATTAACTAAAGATGGATTTAAAGATGTAAAAGAACTTGAAAAAGAAGAAAGTGATGAAGATACTCCAGTAACTATTGATGAAATAGATACAAGTAAAGAAGAAATAGTTGAAGAGCCACAAGAAGATGACTTTGATGATGAAGATGATGAATTTGAAGATGAGTATGACTCATTAGATGATTTAGAATATGATGAAAGTGATATGGAAGAAGGTGAAGAATAATGATGGATGTTAATTTATTTGAAGGAATTAGAATCGGTATTGCTTCACCTGAAAAAATCCGTTCATGGAGTTATGGGGAAGTTAAAAAGCCTGAAACTATAAATTATAGAACACTTCGTCCTGAAAGAGATGGATTATATTGTGAAAAAATATTTGGTCCAACAAAGGATTTTGAATGTGCTTGTGGAAAATATAAAAGATTAAGATATAAAAATGTAGTGTGTGATAGATGTGGAGTTGAAGTAACTCGTTCTAAAGTAAGGCGTGAGAGAATGGGACATATAGAACTTGCAACTCCTGTTGCTCACATTTGGTATACTAAAGGTGTACCACCTAAAATAGGACTAGTACTTGATATGTCTCCAAGAGATATTGAAGAAGTAATTTATTTTGTAAGTTATGTTGTATTAGACCCAGGTAATGCTCCTCTTGAAAAGAAACAAACTTTATCTGATAAAGAATATCGTGCATATTATGAAAAATATGGAAACACTTTTAAAGTAGGAATGGGTGCTGAAGCAATTAAAACTTTATTAAGTGAAGTAGATCTTGAAAAAGAAGTAGAAAGCTTAAAGAAAGAAATAGATGCTAGTCAAGGACAAAAGAAATTAAGATTAGTTAAAAGAGTAGATTGTTTACAAAGTTTTATTGAAAGTGGAAATAGACCAGAATGGATGATATTAGATGTACTTCCAGTATTACCACCTGATTTAAGACCAATGATACAATTACCTGGTGGAAGATTTGCAACAAGTGATTTAAATGATTTATATAGAAGAATTATTAATAGAAATAATCGTCTTAAGAAATTATTAGAACTTGGTGCTCCTACAATTATTGTACAAAATGAAAAACGTATGCTTCAAGAAGCAGTAGATGCTTTAATTGATAATGGTAGACGTGGAAGAAGTGTACAAGGTGTAGGAAATAGACCTTTAAAATCATTATCAAGTATGCTCAAAGGTAAACAAGGTAGATTTAGACAAAACCTATTAGGTAAACGTGTAGATTACTCAGGTCGTTCTGTTATTGCAGTAGGACCATCATTAAAGATGTATGAATGTGGTATTCCAAAAGAAATGGCTCTTGAGTTGTTTAAACCACATGTTATACATGAATTAGTTGAAAGAGAATTAGCTCATAATATTAAAGGTGCTAAAAAATTAATAGATGCTCAAGATGAAAGAGTATGGGATATTGTTGAAGAAGTTATTAAAGAACATCCAGTATTACTTAACCGTGCTCCAACTCTACATAGATTAGGTATTCAAGCATTTGAACCTAAACTAGTAGGTGGTAAGGCTTTAAGATTACATCCACTTGTTTGTACAGCATTTAATGCTGACTTCGATGGAGACCAAATGGCAGTTCACGTTCCATTAAGTGAAGAAGCTCAATCTGAAGCAAGATTATTAATGTTAGGTGCTAACAATATTTTATCACCTAAAGATGGAAGTCCAATTGTTACTCCAGGACAAGATATGGTATTAGGTAATTATTACTTAACTCTTGAGATTGCTGGATTAGAACATGAAGGTAAAGCTTATAAAAATTCAAATGAAGCATTAATGGACTATGAAAGAAGAAATATAACTCTACACACTAGAGTGTGTATTCCTGCTAAAAGTTTTACTCATAAAATATGGGCAGATGCTAATATTGATAAATACTTAGTAACTACTCCTGGTAAAATAATATTTAATGAAATATTACCTGATGCATTTCCTTATGTAAATGAAGCAAGTAAAGAAAATTTTGAAGGATTAACTCCAGATATTTACTTTATTGAAAAAGGTGAAAATTTACCAGAAAGGGTAAAAGAAATTCCTGTAGCTAAAGGATTTGTTAAGAAAGACTTAGAAAAATTAATAGCACAAATATTTAAGAGATTTAAAACAACTGAAACTAGTATATTCCTAGATAAACTTAAAAACCAAGGATTTAAATTCAGTACATTATCTGGTATTACATTTAGTTTAAGTGATATTCCAGTATCTGATTTTAAAGAAAAAATTATAAACAATACACAAGAAACTGTAGATAAAGTAAATAAACAATATAAACGTGGTTTAATTACTGATGAAGAAAGACATAGAAAAGTTGTTGATTTATGGTTAAATGCTACTAAAGATGTTCAAAAAGCAGTTATGGATGAAATGGATAAAGAAAAAGATTCTAATCCACTTGCTATGATATTTACTTCTAAAGCCAGAGGTAATGCTTCTCAATTAGGACAACTTAGTGGTATGCGTGGAATTATGGCTAAGCCAGATGGTGAAGAAGTAGAAATTCCTATTACTGCATCATTTAAAGAAGGACTTGATGTGCAAGAATTCTTCTTAAGTAGCCATGGTTCAAGAAAAGGTACTGCTGATACTGCTCTTAAAACAGCTGATGCTGGTTACTTAACTCGTAGACTTGTTGATGTAGTACAAGATTTAATCATTAAAGAAGAAGATTGTGGAACTATTCAAGGACTTGAAGTTAGTGCATTTATTGATGATAAATCAGGTAGTGTACTAGAAAGTTTTGAAGAAAGAATAGTTGGTAGATTTACTAATCAAAAGGTTATTAATCCTGAAACTAAAGAAGTAATTATTGGCAAAGGTGAATTAATTACTGAACATATAGCTAAGAAAATAGTTAAGGCTGGTATAACTAAGATTGAAATTAGAAGTGTATTAACATGTAAGACTCATAATGGATTATGTCAAAAATGTTATGGACGTAACCTTGCTACTGGTAATGTTGTAGAAATAGGTGAAGCAGTAGGTATTATGGCTGCTCAAAGTATCGGTGAACCTGGTACACAACTTACAATGCGTACATTTCATACTGGTGGTGTTGCTGGTGCAGATGATATCACACAAGGTCTTCCTCGTGTAGAAGAATTATTTGAAGCAAGAACTCCAAAAGCAAAAGCAACTATTGCTGAAATTGGTGGTAAAGTTACTAAGATTCAAGAAGATAAAGGTAAATTTAAGATTTACATTACAAATGATGTTGAAGTTAGAGAACATGTAACACTATATAATGCTAAACTAAGAGTTGAAAAAGGACAAATGGTTGAAGCTGGACAAGCACTTACTGAAGGAAGTATAAGTCCAAAAGAATTATTAGCTGTTACTGATCCAACAACAGTTCAAGAATATATTTTAAGAGAAATTCAAAAAGTATATAAGAGTCAAGGCGTTGATGTTTCTGATAAGCATATTGAAACAGTTGTTAAGAGAATGATTAACAAAATTAAGATTACTGATCAAGGTGATACTGACTTTGTTGAAGGTACAGCAGTTTCAATTAGAGAATTTACTGAAAGAAATAAACCTTATATCCTAGAAGGAAAAGTACCTGCTAGTGGTAAAGCTGTAATGCTTGGTATCACTAAAGCAAGTTTAGAGACTGATTCATTCTTAAGTGCTGCATCATTCCAAGAAACTACAAGAATCTTAACTGATGCTGCTGTAAGAGGTAAAGTTGACCATCTAAATGGATTAAAAGAAAATGTTATCTTAGGTAAATTAATTCCTGCTGGAACTGGTGCTAAAGAATATTCTAATATTGAGTTAATGTTAGAAAAAGAATTCTTAAGTGATGATCCATCAGAAGTACTAGAAGAAACATTCTTAACTGATACAAAAGAAGAGACTACAGAAGTAAAAGAAAACAAAGAAGATGCTGAATAAGTGTCTTTTTTCTTTTTTCAAAATGTAGTATACTTATTATAGTAGGTGAAAATATGGAAAATATAGTAGATGAATTAATATTAAGTAATAAAACTATAAGTACTATGGAAAGTTGTACTGGTGGCTTTGTAGCAAGTTCAATTACTAATATTAGTGGTTCAAGCAAAGTATTTAAGTTTGGGGCTGTTACTTATTCTAATGAATATAAAATTAGAATGGGTGTAAATGAAGATGTTATTAATGAATATTCAGTTTATAGTATTGAAACAGCTAAAGAAATGAGTAAAAAAATATCTGATTTTACTAATAGTGACTATGGGGTAGGAGTAACTGGTACTATTAATGAAATAGATCCTAATAATATTAGTAAAAGTATAAGTAAAGTTTACTTAAGTGTTTATATAAAGTCTAGTGATGAATATTTAACTAAATGTATAAATACTATAAAAGCATCAAGAATAGATAATAAAGAATATATTACTAAAAATATAGTTGAAATGTTAAGGAGTGTTTTATGAAAATAATAAAGTCTTTTTTGACAAATGATGTAATTGATATAATAATAAATATAGATAAAACTTTTTATGATAAAGTTAATGATGAAAGATGGTATAAAGAAAGATATAATAGGTTTCATTATGCTTATATACTTATGGATGAAGAAAAACCTGTTGGTTATATTTTAGCAGTTCCAATAAGAAAGCAATTATATGACGCAATTAAGAGTGGTGTATTAATTAATGATACTGATGTTAATCCTAATATGATAGTGAATGAATCTTATTATAATTACATTCCTTCTTGTGTTATATTAGAAGAGTATAGAAATAAGGGTTATGGTAAAAATTTACTTGAAACATTACTTCAAAATGGAAGAGGTTTTTATATAGCATTAACTATTAGTAATAATGGTTATAAGTTAGCTAGAACTTACATGGATGAGATGTTAAAGATTAATAATTTAATGTATGTGTTTGAAAAGGAAATAAATTAAAATGAAGATTAAAGTAATTGGAAGTGGATGTATTTGGACTAAGTATGCTAGTGCATCTTATTTGATAGATAATAAAATATTAATTGATATACCTAATGGATGTATGAAGAAGATGATGGGATTTGGTATTAATCCAGAAGAAATAGAATATTTATTGATTACTCATTTTCATGGAGATCATTATTTTGATATACCTTTTTATTTAATGTATAAATCTAAGCATGATAATAAAATTAATAATGTTTATCTTAATGAAGAAAGTATCGATAAAGTAAAATCTTTAACTTATTTAGCATTTCCTAATTCATGTGAAGAAATTATAAATGATTCTAATGTAGTGTTTCATGATGATTTGAAATTTCAAATCAATGAATATATTATTGATAAAGTATTGGTTGATCATGGTAGAATGAAACCTGCTTATGGTTATATATTTAGTGATTCTAAAATTAAAGTTGGTTTTACTGGAGATAGTGCTTTGTGTGAAATGATTGAAATGATGGCTAGTGTATGTAAATATTTAATACTTGATGTAAGTTTTATTGAAGGTACTGGTAAACATATGGGAATTGATAATTTAAAATATTTAGTGAATACTTATAGTAATTGTACTTTTATACCTTCTCATATGTCTGATGAGGTAAGAGATACATTGACAAAAATGAAACTTAAAAATGTTATAATAATTCAGGATGGAGAAGAGATAACATGTTAAACAATTGGGTTACTTGGGTAGTTATATATTTAGTATTCGCAACTATATTTTCTCAGTCATTTAAAAAAGCAAATAGAAATATGTCTGATGCTGGTTCTTTAACTATACTATTAGAATTATTTACTGCATTTTTTTCATTATTTTTCATTCCTTTTTTTAAATTAACTATATCTCATAATCCTCATACATATTTAATACTTATTGTTGTTATTATTATTTATGCATTTACAGATAGGCTTAATATAGAGGCAAGATATGGACTTTCTACAAGTACATTTAGTATGCTAAAACAATTATCATCTGTATTTCTTGTAATAATGGGTTTTGTAATATTGAAGGAAAAAGTTGTAATAACTAAAGTAGTTGGTGCATCTTTAATACTGATTGCTAATGTTGGACTTGCTGTAGATAAAGATGGTAAATTTAAAATTAATAAATATTTTCTTATGAGTTTAGTATCTAATATATTATTTGCATTTGGAATGCTTATTAATGTTAATATATCAGGTGAATTTAATTTAGGAATTTATACTATAATTACAGTATTATTTCCATCAATATTAATAACTTTATTTGGTAAACATAGTATAAAAGAACTTAAAGAAGAATTTAATTTATATGATAAAAAAAGATTTTTGTTATCTGCTTTTTCTTGGTGTGTTATGTTGATATCATCTGTTAGAGCATATCAATTAGGAAGTGTTTCCGTAGTAGCGCCTCTTCTTACATTAACTGCTATAATCAATACTATATATGAATTTATCTTTAATAAAGATAAAAGTGAGTTTATTAAAAAACTTATTATAGGTATAATTATTATAATTGGAGTATTATTAATAAAAAAGTAATTTATTATCTTGTAATAAATTTAGTACAAAAGAATTGACAAATATTATATTAATTTGTTATAATTTATGTACATGGGGCTGTTATGTTTCGACAAGATAGTTGTACGTATGAGCGCAAGTAGTAGGGATACTATAAATCCAAAAATAAAATAATCGGAAAAGATTATAATTTTGCACCTGCTTTTGCCTAGTTATTAGGATGTATGGTGGTTCTAACTTTTCTTTGTCTACGAGAAAAGATTTAGGACTCATAAAAGTAGACTATATTATTTAATTGTTTAGGTTAAATAAAGAATTATTACTAAACTTAGAAAAGTATAGGAACGTTGGCAATCCATTATACTTTTTGAAATAATAAACCAACTAAACTTGTACACGCTTGTATAGTAGATATTTTGGACACGAGCTCGATACTCGTCAGCTCCACCATTAAAGTAAATTTACTCTGACAAAAGTTGGAGTTTTTTAATGCAAAATTATTGAATTTATTGTATAATTATGATGTGCCGGAATAGCGCAGTTGGTAGAGCAACTGAATCGTAATCAGTAGGTCACGGGTTCAAATCCTGTTTCCGGCACCATAAAAAGATATAATTAAATTTTTAATAGTAAAGATAAAAAAGTAAATAAGTAAATTAATTTTTACTTGTTTATTTCTTTTATTATCAGTATAATAAAGCATAGGAAGTGAGTTTTATGATACAAAAACCTAAGGGAACATTAGATTATATTAATAAAGATGGATATATGTATAACTATTTATATAATTATACTATGAATTTTATGCATGCCTATAATTATGATTTTATTAAAACACCAACTTTTGAAAGTACTGATTTATTTTATAGAGGTGTTGGAGAAACTACTGATGTTGTAAATAAAGAAACATATGATTTTATAGATAAAGGCGATAGAAAAATGACCTTAAGACCAGAATTTACTGCTGGTGTTGTAAGAAGTTATATTGAGAATAAAATGTATACAGATGAAGTAAAAAAACTATATTATTATGGAAGTGCTTTTAGATATGAAAGACCACAAAGTGGAAGACTTAGAGAATTTACACAAATGGGAGTAGAAGTATTTGGAGTTAAAAATCCTAATATTGATGCTGAAGTAATAAGTTTAGCTTACAAGTATCTAAGTGGATTAGGCATAGAAAATTTACATGTAGTATTAAATACTCTTGGAGATAATGAATCAAGAAATAATTATAATAAAGTTATTAGAGAATATTTAGAAAAAGATAAAGATAATTTATGTGAGATATGTAAAGAAAGATTAAATAAAAATCCATTAAGAATATTAGATTGTAAATATGATAGTGAAAGAGAATATATTAAGAATGCTCCAAAGACAGTTGATTATTTAAATGAAGAGAGCAAATCTTATTATGAAGCAGTTAAATCTTCTTTAGATTTATTAGATATTCCTTATGTAGAAGATTCTACATTAGTAAGAGGACTTGATTATTATACACATACAGTTTTTGAAATTAAGAGTGATTTAGACTTTTTAGGTAAAGCAAACACTATATGTGCAGGTGGTAGATATGATAATTTAGTTAAAACTTTAGGTGGACCTGATACACCTGGTGTTGGTTTTGCTGCTGGTATTGAGAGAATAATGACTATTATGAATGAACTAGAAACATACATTCCTCAGGAAAAATTAGATATATTTATAATGAATTTAGAAGATAGCGGATATGCT
The DNA here is from genome assembly GCA_934101625.1 of uncultured Bacilli bacterium. Lineage (GTDB taxonomy): Bacteria > Bacillota_I > Bacilli_A > RF39 > UBA660 > CAKOLN01. The sequence goes on from CAKORV010000002.1 coordinate 79,141, forward strand.
TATCAAGTGTTAGATGACCTAAGAAGTAGTGGATACTCTTGTGAAATAGATTACACTGGTAAAAGTATGAAAGGTATGTGGAAACTAGTTGATAAATATAATCCAAGTTATGTTTTAATAATTGGTGAAGATGAAGTAAAGGGTAATTATATAACAGTTAAAGATAATACTACAAAAGAAAGTATTCAAGTTAAATCTAATGAATTAATGGAATACTTAGATATGAATTTTTAATTAAGGGGGGAGTTTTGGTTATGAAAAAGTTAAGTGATGAATTAAGATTTGCAATTATATTTGAAGAAGCATATATTGATGAATTGCAATTTCCGGTATATATTGCTATTAGACCTGTAATAGGATATTTGAATGAAAAGGCTACTATGTTTATAGATAAGACATCTTCTCAGTCATATATCAATTTAGATTATGCTTATGCTAATAAATTACCTGAAGGATTTAATTTATCAACACCTATAAAGAATTTACAAAAATCATATAAAACTTTAAGTATAAATGAAGCAGTAAGCCGTACTTGGTTAGATTTAGAAAATTTGGTTTATTTTTATGAAAAAGATGGTTTAGAATTTAAGTGTTGTACACCAGAAACATTTGAAAAGAAATTTAATGTTAAGCCACCACTTTTAAGTACGAAAGAAATGAATGATTTAAATCTTTATCTTATAGATGGTAAAATTACTAGTGATGATTATTATGACGCTTTATATTCTAGTACTTATTCTTCAAAAATAAATACTGAAGATAAAAAAGAAGAACATTATGAAAACAATTTACCTAATATAAATGAAACAATAGAAAAGATGAAATCTAGAATAATTGGACAAGATGAAACTATTAAAAAAGTAGTAACTTCTGTTTATAAAAGTATAATACTTGGAAAAGATAATTTCAAAAGTAATATACTTATGTATGGTCCTACTGGAGTAGGTAAGACAGCTATTGTAAAATCACTTGGAGAAATATTAAATATACCTGTTGTGAGAGAGGATATGACGAGATTTACTGAAGCTGGTTATATTGGTAAAAGTGTAGATGATATACTGGTTGATCTTTATAATAATGCAAAAGGAGATTTAAATTTAGCAGAAAATTCAATATTATTTTTAGATGAAATAGATAAAAAAGTAGATAATGGAAATGATAGAAGTTTTAATAAAGCAGATGTTCTTAAAAGTTTATTAACTATAATTGAAGGTGGAAAGTATGAGATTGAAGTTTCTAGAGGTATGTCCGTAACGTTTGATACATCTAATTTGATAGTTATAATCGGCGGTGCTTTTAGTAGTTTATATAATGAAGCTAGAGATACTAGAAACATAGGATTTGAATCTAAAAAAGTTAGTGATGACAAAATAGATATTAAAAAAATAGAAGAGGCAGGGATGCCTAGTGAATTTATTGGAAGATTAAGTTTAATAACAAGACTAAATACTTTAAAATATGAAGATTTAATTACTATATTAAAGAAGAGTGAACTTAGTACCTTAAGAAAATATTTGATGACATTTAAAAAATTAGGGATAAATATCAAAATAAGTGATGGAAATTATGATAAAATTGCTAAGAAGGCTGAGAAATATAAAAAGGGAGCTAGAGTATTAAATTTAGTTACTGATGAGATGTTTGAAAATATATTATTTACAATACTTAGTGAAGGAAAAGAAAATATAAGTGAGGTTGTTTTAGGAGATAATATTGTAGATGATAATAGTGATTTTAAATTAGTTAAAAAGAAATAAGGTGTTGTATGGAAGAAACTAAAGAAATAGAAAGAAGTATAATAAAAAGATTTAGGAAAGAGATATTTAGACCTTTTGTTAGAGCAATAAATGAATTTAATTTAATTGAAGAAAATGACAAAATAGCAGTTTGTATAAGTGGTGGTAAGGATTCTTTTTTACTTGCTAAGTGTTTAGAAGAATTAAGAAGACATGGTAAAATTCATTTTGATTTAGAATTTATATTAATGGATCCTGGATATCATGAAGAAGATATGAATTTAATTAGGGAAAATGCTAGAAAATTAAATTTAAATATTAAGTATTTTGATTATAATATATTTGATCAAATAAAAAATGCACCTAGTCCATGTTATTTATGTGCCAGAAAAAGAAGAGGTGCACTTTATAATAAAGCACAAGAATTAGGATGTAACAAAATTGCTTTAGGACATCATTTTGATGATGCTGTTGAAACCATATTAATGAGTATGATATTTAATGGAGAGTTTAAGACTATGATGCCTATTTTGGATTCTACTAATTTTGAAGGAATGAAATTAATAAGACCACTTTATTATGTAAGAGAAAGTGATATAATAAGTTTTACTAAATATAATAATTTGAATTTTATTAATTGTGCTTGTGATGTTACAAGAAAGAGTTCTGGAAAGAGAAAAGAAATGAAGAATTTAATAAATACTTTAAAAACTTATTATGAAAAAGCAGATATAAATATAATGAATTCTACATATAATGTGAATTTAAATACTATTATTAGTTATATAGATAAGGAGAAAGAAAATGATAAAAGATAAATGTAAGTTAGATTTACCAAATACTAATGGTATGTTATTATCAGTGGAAGATAGAATATTAAGTACATTATTTAGAGAAAAATCATGTACTAAAGGAGAATTAAAAAGGATTATTAAAACTGAGTATCCTGTTATATTGTTAACACTTGAAAAGATGGCTTTAAAGGGATTTGTAGTAGAAAGAAATTATGAAAATGTACCTACTTATTATTTAACAAGTGCGGGTGTATATGAAATGGAATATAGATTTAATAGAGATTACTTTTTACGCTTACATTATGGATTAGAAAGTTTAGGTTATGATAGAAATAATGTAGAAAGATTTTTAAAGAATAAATTTTATAATTTTTATATTGCTGGTTATTGGGATGAATTAACTTTATCTAAACAATATAAAGAGTGGTGTGATAGTAATAATATAGAATTGTATTCTAAATATATAAGTACTTTAAAATTAAAATAAATGTAAAAAGTGTATGAAATATAAAGTTTGCAGGTGGTTGCAAACTTTTTAAAATAATAAGATATATATTTAATAATGTTCGCTTGTTTTGTAGTACATTTAATGATAATATTATTTAAGTTTATTGATGAATGAATAAATACATAGATTTATAATCTTATGATATAATAAATAATATTAGTGTTATAAAAATTAATTAGGAAGTGGTAATATGTTTGAAATAGTTAGTAAGTATAAACCAAGTGGGGATCAACCAAAGGCAATAGAAGAGTTAGTTTCTGGAATAAAAAATAATAAAAAATATCAAGTATTACTTGGTGCGACTGGGACTGGTAAAACTTTTACAATAGCGAATGTTATTAAAGAAGTAAATAAACCTACTTTAATTTTAGCACACAATAAAACATTAGCTGGTCAACTATATGGTGAATTAAAAGAATTATTTCCTAATAATAGAGTTGAATACTTTGTTAGTTACTATGACTATTATCAACCAGAAGCCTATGTTCCAAGTAAAGATTTATATATAGAAAAAGATGCATCTATAAATGATGAAATAGATGAATTAAGACATGCTGCGACTAGTAGTTTACTTAAAAGAGATGATGTAATTGTAGTAGCAAGTGTATCTTGTATATATGGTATAGGTGAAGTAGAAGAATATAAAAATAAAATGTTAACTTTGGAAGTTGGCGAAATAATAGATAGAGATGAAATATTAGAAAAATTAGTAAGTATGCTTTATGAAAGAAGTACTATAGATTTTAAAAGAGGAACATTTAGGGTTAATGGAGATACTATAGAAATAATACCAGCTTATGAAAGAAAAAATGGAATAAGGATTGAACTATTTGGAGATGAAATAGAAAGAATTAGTGAATTTGATGTATTAACTGGAGTAATAATAAATGATAAAAAAACTGTATCAATATTTCCAGCAAGTCACTTTGTAACAAGTGATGAAAAATTAAAAGAAGCTATTAAGAGAATAGAAGCTGAGTTAAAAGTTAGACTAGAAGAGTTAGATAAAGAAGGTAAACTTGTTGAAAAGGAAAGACTTAAACAAAGAACTATGTATGATTTGGAAATGCTTAGGGAAACTGGATTTTGTCATGGAATAGAGAATTATTCAAGACATATGGCACTTAGAGAAGAAGGAGAAACTCCAACAACTTTAATAGATTTCTTTCCTAAAGATTTTTTACTTGTTGTAGATGAATCACATGTAACTTTACCACAAGTAAGAGGAATGTATAATGGAGATAGGATGAGAAAACAAACTTTAGTTGACTATGGATTTAGATTACCTAGTGCTTTAGATAACCGTCCTTTAAAATTTGATGAATTTGAAAGTAAAATAAATCAAGCAATATTTGTATCAGCAACACCTGGAGATTATGAGTTAGAATTAGTTAATAATAAATATGTAGAACAAATAATTAGACCTACTGGTTTACTAGATCCTATAATTGAAGTAAGAAAAACTAAAGGACAAATAGATGATTTAATAAGTGAAATAAATGAAAGAATAAAAAAAGATGAAAGAGTTTTGGTAACAACTTTAACTATAAGAATGGCTGAAGAACTAACTAACTATTTAAAAGAAGTTGGTATTAAAGTAACTTACTTACATAATGAAATTAAAACACTTGAAAGAATGAATATTATTAGGAATCTAAGACTTGGTGTAATAGATGTAGTAGTAGGTATAAACTTATTAAGAGAAGGTATTGATATACCTGAGGTAAGTTTAATATCTATAATGGATGCTGATAAACAAGGATTTTTAAGAAGTACAAGAAGTTTAATTCAAACAATAGGAAGATGTGCTAGAAATAAAAATGGTAAAGTTATAATGTATGCAGATAGTTATAGTGATTCTATGAAAGAAGCAATAGAAGAAACTAAAAGAAGAAGAAGTATACAAGAAAAATATAATTTAGAACATCATATTGTTCCTGAAACAATTAAAAAAGAAGTTAGAGAACTTATTAGTAATGTTGATACTACAAGTAAAAAGAAAACTGAAAATATGTCTAAGACTGATAAAAAATTAATGATACAAAATATAGAAAAAGAAATGAAAAAGGCTGCGAGTGAATTAGATTTTGAACGTGCGATGGAATTAAGAGATATAATGTTTGAATTGAGTACTGAAGAGTAGTATAATTATTTTAGGAGGATTTTATGATAGATTTAATTAAAAGAAAAGAAATTAAAGGAATACTAGTATCTATATTATTAATTGTACTTGGTGTATTTTTAATACTTAAACCTTTAGAAATTATTGGTACTTTAGTGCAAGTTATAGGTGTAATACTTTTGATATGTGGTGTATTTGATTTTGTTAATTATTTTTCATTAAAAGATGAAGATAAACTAATTGATTATACTTTAATGAAAGGTATTATGGAAATAACTACATCTATATTATTTATATTTAAGTCAGATGTACTTTCTAGTGTATTTCCTATATTACTTGGATTAATAATTATATTTATTAATATCTTTAAATTAGAACTTGCTTTAAGTTTAAAGTCTATTGATGAGAGTAATTATTTAATTGGAGTTATAATTTCTACATTATCTATTATACTTGGAGTAGTTATAATATTAAATCCTTTTGATACTTTAGAAGTTGTAGTAATGGCTTCTGGTATAGTTATTATAATAACTGAATTAAGTAATATTATTTATAGTTTTAAAGTATTGAGATTTATTAGAAAAACTAAAAAGTTAATAGTTAAGGCATAATTAACATACAATAGCATAATATTGGTACTAAATATAGTACCTTTATTTTTATATTAATTTGTGATATAATGGTATTCGTGTGTTAGGAAGGCTAATATGACAAAGAAAAATAAAATTAAATATAATGATATAGTTAAAGATATAATAAATAATGAAGTATTTTTACTTACTAAGAATGATATACATCATGGTTCAAATAAATATGATCATTTAATAAGAGTATCTAAATTAAGTTATACTCTAGCCAGTTTATTAAAGCTTGATGTAGTAAGTACTACAAGAGGAGCAATATTACATGATTTCTTTTTAGGTACAAGAAAATCTAAAGAAGAAAATTCTTATTTAAATCATCCAAAAACTGCGGTAAAAAATGCTAAAAAGTATTTTAATATTAATGAAATGGAAGAAGATATAATAAGAACTCATATGTTTCATCATGTTTTGGCTAAAAAAATATGTCCTTTAATTAATATTAAAGAACATGCTAAGATAAGTGAGAATAAACCTAATTATAAAGAATCATGGGTTGTTTCAATAAGTGATATGTTAGTATCTTTTGTTGAGTCTTTTAGATTTGAACCATCATATATTGTAAATATGAGTTTATTAATTATTATGAGTGAATTTACAATAAAGTGGTAAAAAATATTCATACAGAAATGTATGATTTTTAATATAAAAATAGACACTATCGTAAGTGATATGAACCTCATTTCCTTTTGTCCAAGAAATGGGTTTCATATCAGAATTGAATGTTCCTTTTTTATTTTATGCAAGTTTCCTTGACGTATACGTAATAACATAAATTTCAAAAAAAGTCAAAAAACACTTGTACATAAATATTAAAGTATTATATAATACAAATATAAAGCAAAAAGAAGAATAGTAATTAAATTAATTATATATAGAGAACTAGTGGTTGGTGTAAACTAGTAATAATATTTAATGAATCTACTTCTTAGTGAAGTTAATAGCTTCCGGGGAAACCCGTTATAGAATTAAGTTAAAAATAGGATGGCACCGTCATTTAAAGACTCCTTTAAATATGGTGTCTTTTTTGTTAGAAAGGGTAAATATGAGAAAAGAAACAATAGAAGTTGGAAGTAAATGGAAACATTTTAAAGGATTTATACTTGAAGTAAAATTAATTGCTAAACATACTGAAACTTTAGAAGATATGGTAATATATGAACACTCGGGTGAATTATGGGCAAGACCTATTGGTATATTTTTAAGTGATGAAGATATAAGTAATAGAAGTGATAATATAACAAAACAAAAATATAGATTTGAAAGGATAGATTAAAATGATAGATATTAATTTAATAAGAGAAAATAGAGATATAGTAAAAGAAAATATAAAGAAAAAATTTCAAGATATTAAATTGCCTTTAGTAGATGAAGTATATAATTTAGATATAGAGTATAGAAATACTAAAGTTGAAGCTGACAATCTAAGAGGAGAAAAAAATAAACTTAGTGGACAAATAGGTTTACTTATGAGAGAAGGTAAAAAAGAAGAAGCTGAAACTATTAAAAATCAAGTAAGTGAAATGAATGATAAAATAAAAGAGTTAGAAGAAAAAGAAGAATCTTTAGAACCTAAAATTAGAGAAATAATGTATAAAATTCCTAATATAATTGATAAAAGTGTACCAATTGGAAAAGATGATACGGAGAATGTAGAAATAGAAAAATTTGGTGATCCTGTAGTGCCTTCATATGAAATACCATATCATGCAGATATAATTGAAAGTAAAATGGGACTTGATAAAACGAGTGCTGGTAGAACTAGTGGTAATGGTTTTTATTACTTAATGGGTGATATAGCAAGACTTCATTCTGCGATGCTAAGTTATGCAAGAGATTTTATGATAAATAAAGGGTTTACTTATTGTATACCACCATTTATGATAAGAAGTGATGTTGTTAATGGAGTAATGAGTTTTCAAGAAATGAATGATATGATGTATAAAATAGAAAATGAAGACTTATATTTGATTGGAACTAGTGAACATTCAATGATAGGTAAATTTAAAGGACAAATAATTGATGAAAAAGAATTACCTTTGACTTTAACAAGTTATAGTCCTTGCTTTAGAAAAGAAGTAGGAGCACATGGAATAGAAGAAAGAGGTTTATATAGATTACATCAATTTGAAAAACAAGAGATGGTAGTGTTATGTAAAAATGAGGATGGTATGGATTGGTATAATAAAATGTGGAGTTATACTGTAGAATTTTTTAGGAGTTTAAATATACCTGTTAGAACTATTGAATGTTGTAGTGGTGATCTTGCTGACTTGAAAGAAAAATCATGTGATGTGGAAGCATGGAGTCCAAGACAACAAAAATATTTTGAAGTTGGTAGTTGTTCAATATTAGGTACGGCACAAGCAAGAAGATTAGCAATTAGAAGTAAAGGAGAAAGTGGTACTAAGTATGTTACTACTTTAAATAACCTCGTAGTTTCAATATGCACCCACTTGAGAGAATCGTTGAAGTCCTTGAATTTACTAAGGAATT
>CAKORV010000003.1 GCA_934101625.1 uncultured Bacilli bacterium
TATTCCAAAAAATATTCCAATAAAAACAGCCACTATTATTATAATAGAAAAAATTGAAACTATTTTACCCGCTACCATAGACTTTTTAGCAACAGGATTATTCTCCATAAAATCTTTTACTCTCTCAAATTGTTCTTTTTGTTTTTCATCATGTGCATCCAATACTCCTTTAGTATATTTATAGCCTTCTGTATAAGCATCTTCTACACTAAAAGTAGTATGACAATACTTACATGTAACAGTTTCAGTCTTTTCTGGAACACTTAACTTAGCTCCACAATTCTTACATTTTAACTCATTTAATTTCACCTATATCACCTGACAACATATTAACATATTTTATGAAAAAATAAAAGTAGAGATTTTATACCTTTATCAATCACAATTTAATTTATTCAAAAAAATCTCATACTTTTTATATGAGACATTTTAACGACTCAGGGCTTCTAAAGTTTTTTAAGTACCAATCGATAAAAATTTTTTAAGTAAATTTTCACTTTTTCTTTTTAATTATAATTATTCCAACAATTGATGTAATTAGTATAATAGGTGCTAAACGAATAAATAGCCATTCAAAACTATGATAAATTACTCCAAGCACAGCATTCTCTGGATCTTTATAATCCCAATTTAAATATGGACTATTCATAATTAATAAAAAGATAAACATAATTAACACACATACACAAATTATTATTAATAAGTTACATAGCCTTTTTCTTTTCATTTCATTTTCTTTATAAAGTTGTTGATTTATAACTTCTAATTTCTCAGATATTACTTTTAATTCATCACTTTTTACTTCTTCGATATTTTCTCCAAGCAAAGTACTAACTGGGGTATCAAACACTTCTGACAAATTAATTAACATTTCCGCATCTGGTACTGATAAACCTTGTTCCCATTTAGATATAGTCTGTCTTACTACATTCAATTTAACACTTAATTCTTCTTGAGACAAACCTTTTTGTTTTCTTAATATTTTAATATTATCTTTTAACATACAATTTCTCCTTCCAAATTAATTCTATTACACTTAAAGAGTTGCTACAAGCAATGTATTTTAACATTTAATATAAATTAGAAATGATACCATTATTTTTTATTTTATAAATTACAAGTTTTATAAACAGATATACCTTTTTACATTAAATACTCTAATGATTCTTTTGAATTTTTATATTGTTTCAAGATACTTATTTAAAATAAAACGACTCAGAGCTTCAAAAGTTTTCTGAGTACCAATAAATAAGAAAATACCAGGTTTAATATCGATAGTCAACAATTTTTAATCTTTTTTACACAATTCTACTATCTTTTTCATAGTATTTCCAGTTCTAATAGTTATTTTATCTTTTATACTAGTACTTGCTGTCTTTATCCACCAAGAACTTTTTCTATAGTTTTTTAAATCAAAAGACCAAAATATTGCATTATCTATTGGTAAAATCTTATCTATATTTCCTGTAGGCTCACCTATGGTATCCAATACTTCTTTCACATCAGTTTCTTCAGTCATAAAAATTATATTGTCATATATTTCTTTATTATTAGTTCCCCACCAATCAGGTTTTTTAGATAGTATAATTTCAAGTTCATCTAAAGTTATTATAACCATTGGAATATCCAAATTAAATTTATCTTTAAGTAGATTCTTTATTTCATTAAAAACCTCAGTTCTTTCTTTATCAGAATTAACTATTAAATTACCACTATTTAAATAAGTAAATGCATCATGATAACCAATATCTTCTACTTCTTTCTTTAATTCAGTCATTGATATTTTATTTTTACCACTTATATTAACACCTCTTAATAAAATTATATACTTCATTGCATACTCCTTATTTATACTTTTCCTCTAATTCATTTTGTATATTTTCAGCTAATTTAATTTGTCCTTTTAAATCCCACATACCTATATTTCTACCCGCTTTTATAAACATATTACCTGTTTGATGAAAATAAAAATCTATATTTCTATCATGAGCTTCTTTATATAAATTCTCAATCCACTCATATCTTAAAGGTCTAACATCTTTAATTAATGCCATTTCTCCACCCACATTAACACATTTAATAAGTCCAGTATCCAAATATTTAGTAAGTGTCATCGGGCCTATTAAAGGAGAACAAAATACTTCTCTATGTTTAACAGGTGCTTTTAATAATTCAGGAACTCTTTTATCAGCCATTTCTTGATTCTCTATAGAAACACTAATATGTACATGTTTCCAACCATCACCCCAATCATTTTGAACACAATATTTAATTTTTTCAAGTGTAGTCTTACCCCTTGTAATAATAGTTGTATCTCTACCATATCTTTCATTCCATTTTATATATAAAACAATTCTTACACCCTTGACTCACTTTTTAATTAATATTTATCTTTACATAAAAAGTAGACCTTAATCTACTTGTTTATTTTTCAATATATCCACTTATACCTTTAGTATACATATCATCAGTTACTGATTTATATCTTTCACCATCATAATCATCAGTAAATCCATTATATGCTTTATAAACTTCATTTGTTTCAGTATCATACACTCTTTCATAACCTAAAGTAGCATCACTTTGTTTTTGACTCATTATATCAAAACTAGCATTTCTCTTTTCCCAAGAATCCATTATACCATCACTAATTTGATTACATATATTTCTAACATTTTGGAAATTCTTCATAACTGCATCTTGTTGACTATAAAATCCATTTATAAATGTATCACTAAACTCTAATGAGCTAGCTATTGTATTTAAAGTATCTTGCCAATTTATAAGCTCATCTTTAGGTGCTGTAAAGAACATCGCATCATATACATTTAAATAATAAATATCTATTTGTTTACCTGACATAATATATTCATTTACATAATATGGTCCAACATCATAAACATAAGCAGTAAAAATTCCTTCTCCAGATTTTCCAGTATCATCAGTAAAAGTCGCTCTCAAAATGTCCCCACCAATCAATCCTTTACCTAAATTCTCTACAACAGTAAAATCATTTAAAATTGGAAAAGTAAATTCACTTGTATTATTTAAAGGTCCTAAATCATTAAATATCTTATAAAAACCTTCTGTATCTTTAGTAGCTATTACACTAGTCTTAGCAAACATACTATCAGGATAATATCTTTGTTGAAATGCTTTAGCCTCTTCTGATTTATTATATCCTTCTGTTTTCATATTAAAGAAAAATTGATAAGTAGGATTTTCAGGATTATAAGCTTTTAAAGTATAATGAATATAATCACCTAAAGTAACTACTTTCCAACCTTCAGGTACTTTTAATTTAACCAAACCATTATCATAATCAGTAAGTTTAATAGCTTTTGTTTCAGCATCCCTAATTTTAACTTTAGTACCACATCCAGTTAACATTAAAGCCATAACCCCACACATAATAAACAATAACATTTTCTTTTTCATAATGTCCTCCTATACCTATATATATTATATCATTAATACCAAAGTTTTGTTATAATTTATCGAATAGTATACACTTTTCTTTCATACTTATTTTTTTAACAACATAACCATAATCATTTAATTCTTTTTTATATGTTAAAAAAGAATGATCAATAGGAAAACCCAAAATATTTTCTATTTCTTCATAAGTTAACTTATACTCTTCTTTTTTATTATCTTTTAAATATTTCCTTAAAGGTTCATACTTACTCATTATCAATTTTCTTATCTATCCAATCTAAATAAGATTCTTTAATACTCGTAATAGGATATGAAGCAAACTCAAAGAACTCACTACTATGTATAGACTTAACAACATCACGTATTTCATCAACTTTTGTTGTCATTGTTATAACATCAAATAAATATTCCTTTTTATTTTTTCTTTCACCTTTCACATAATAACTACTTTCAGTTTCTAAAACATGACAACTAGCCACTAATCTTTTAGATAGTAATTCATTTTTCGTTTTATCTACTTCATCCTTATTATCATAAGCTATTTCTACAACACAATATTTACTCATTTTATATTCCTCCTTGACTTAATCTATTATACAACATTTTTAAATATTATTTTATTTTTTTCTAAATTTTCTAAACACAAAACTTGCATATATCATTAATCATTTATAAACTCAACATAATTATCAAAATACCTAATGTTATTATCTATATTTATTTTAATCTTATGTTTTTCAATTAACCTCTCTATTAAATAAACCCACATATTATCATGTAAATATACTTTTTGCATTAACTTGCCTACTAAACTACTTATCTTAACCTTACCCATTATTTTCAAAGTATCTAAAATAAAATTATCATAAAAGTCAAATGACACAGATTTTATATCATTATTATCAATTACTCTTAAATCCGTATTTTTATTAATTAGATCATTCCAAATCTTAGCATTATCATTTATCTCTTTAACTGATAATTTATGTTCAAGTTTAGATAACAACCTTAATTCTTCTTCATTCATTACACTTGGAGATGGATAATTCTCATCATATTTATCACAATAAAGAACATACAAATCATATTCATATTTTTTTACTACGCTAGAAATATAAAGCATAATCAAATATGAATGTATATCTTTTCTACCAGTCCATACTCTTATTTTATTTTTATTAACAATATTCCTAATAATTGTATCATATTCTTCTTTAAAGTAAACATTGTTTTTTTCATAATATAATTCTTCAGGTATTCTTATATTAAATTTCTCTATATCAGACAAATCTCCTACATTAAATTTAACATTAAACATCAAAATATTACTATTTAATTGACTATTTTTTAAAGTACTATAACAAGAATTACCAAATACAACATCTAGTGTATCCATTTCTACACATCCTTTCAATTATTTTTATAATTAAGTATTACAACACTTTCAATATGTTTAGTACAAGGAAACATATCAAATAATGTAATACTTTTTATCTCATAAATATCACTCATTAGCTTTAAATCTCTTGCTAGTGTAATTGGATCGCATGACATATATATAACTTTCTTAGGTTTCTTTTCTTTAATAACACTTATAGTATACTTATCCATTCCACTTCTAGGTGGATCCGTTATAATTGTAGTAATATTTTCTTTAATCAAATCAATTTTATCTTCTACTTTACCACATAAAAACTCAATATTACTAACTTTATTTAAAATAATATTATCTAACGCATTCTTATAAGAAAACTCATTTACTTCTATTCCATAAACATATTTTGCCTTAGTGCTTGCCATTATTGATAAAGTTCCTACTCCAGAATATAAATCAAGTACTACATCTTCTTCATTTATAAATTTAATAATATGTTCAAAAACTTTACTAGTTATATAATTATTAACTTGAAAAAAAGAATTAATATCTATTTGATACTTTAAATTATTAATATTCATTATTATTGTTTTATCACTACTAGATATAACCTCACCACTATCATTGCTTCTAATAACAATATCTTCATTTACATTATTATTTTGTAAATAATTGTTAATAAAAGGACTCGCTAATTTACACTCATCTATATCTAATACTTCACTGCTATTTCTTTTAACATATCCTGGTTTATCAAATCCCTTATGTAAAGTAATTTTATTTCTATAATTTTCTCTCTTATCACTCTTTACAATCTCAGGTTCAATTTTTACATCAGCATATTTTTCTAAAATATTTTTTACTTTTTCCTTCTTAAACTCAATTTCATCTTCATAAGACATATGCATTAAATCACATCCACCACATACATTATAATAAGGACAAATCGGTTCAATTCTTTTAGGAGAAATAGTTAAATATTTAATTACCTTAGCTTCACTATATTTTTTATGTTCTTTAGTTATTTCAATAAGAACATTTTCTCCTTCTAATGCATTCCTTACAAATATTACTTTACCATCTATTCTAGCTATACCTTCTCCTTCATGATTTAAACCAGTTATAGTAACTTTCATTATTAACATCCCCTTAAATATATAAACTAATTCTATCAAAAAAACTTTCCATTGTCTATTACTTCGTTTTCAAAAGTATAATTAGATAATTGTTGATAATAATAAAAATATGAATACTAAAGAGATAATAAAAGAACTAGAAAAACTTAAGAAAAATATACCTGACTTAATAGTAAAAAAAATTAAAGTCAGTCCTTTTAAGTGTATTTATATAATTACAAATGAAACAGTATCTTCATCAGACAGAGTCAACAATTTTATATTAAAGTATTTCAGTAATAAAAGCATAATAAATCTAAAAGTAATAGACAATTTTAAAAAAGATATTAAAGAAAATATACCTTCAATTAATTATAAAAGTGTTAAAACAAAAGAAGAATTAATGGAATATATTTTTAGTGGATTCACAATAGTTATTTATAATAATGAAGTAATGGCATATGAAACTCGTGCTGATTTAGATCGTGGTGTCACCGAGCCATCAAGTGAGCCAGTTATAAGAGGTCCAAAAGATTCATTTACAGAAAATTATAATAAGAATATAGGTTTAATAAGAAAAAGATTAAAAAGTGAACACCTAACTTTAGAAGAACTAACTGTCGGAAAACAAACACATACCAAAGTTGGAATAATGTATATGGATAACATATGTGAAGAAAACATTGTAACAGAAATTAAAGATACAATTAATAAAATAGAAATAGACGGAATATTTGATGTTAACAATTTTAAAGAATATGTTGTTAAAAGAAAATATACTTTGTTTCCTACATTAATTTATTCAGAAAAACCAGATGATGCTTCAAGATTTTTACTTGAAGGAAGAGTTATAATCACTATAGAAAATAGTCCAAGTATAATAATTGCACCCACTTTCTTTATGGATTACTTTAAGAATAGTGAAGACTATTATCACAAAAGTTTTTATGCAACATTTATAAGAATGATAAGATTTATAGCATTTACTTTATCTATTATTACACCCGCTTTATTTATTGCAATCATTACTTATGATCAAGAAATATTACCATTAAGTCTACTTATAAACTTTACCGAGCAAAGAAGTGCTGTTCCATTCCCAGCGATAATTGAAGCATTTGTGCTTATGTTTACATTTGAATTACTTTATGAAGGAGACTCAAGAACTCCATTTAATCGTGGAACAAGCCTATCTATTTTAGGAGCTTTAGTACTAGGTGATGCAGCAGTTAATGCTGGATTAATCTCTCCTATCATGGTAATCGTAATATCAATCGCATCCCTAAGTAACTTAATATTCATTTACTATGATATGCAAGGCGCGATTAGATTTTGGAGATATATTTTAATGATATTCTCAAGTTTCTTTGGACTAATTGGATTCTTAGTGGGAATAACACTTTTAATAATTAACTTGTGTTCAATTGAAACATTTGGTAAACCATACACTTTACCAGTCGCACCATTAATAACAAAAGATTTAGGAGACTCTCTCATAAAAACAAGTATTACTAAAAATAAAAAAAGACCATCATTCTTAACTAAGAAAAATATTATAAGGGAGGACACTAAATGAAAAAATTATTATTAATTTTAATTTTATTATTACTAACAGGTTGTTCATCAAATTATAGAGAACTTAATGAACTAGGTATTATAACTGCATTTGGAATAAAAAAAGTTGATAATGAATATGAATTAGACTTACAATTAGTAAACATAATGGAAGCAGGTAAAAATGGTGTAGAAGAAAGCCCAATAACAATAATCTCAAGTAAAGGTAAAACTATATTTGATGCCGCTAGAAGTTTAAATTTAAAAAGTTCTAAAATATTCTTTTTAGCCGATGTAAAATATGTAATACTAGATAAATCAATTTTAACTGATGATTTAAATGAAATAATAGATTTTTTATCCAGAGATACAAGACTATCCATGAATTTTATAGTTGTAACATGTACAGAAAATGATCCTATAGATATCTTATCTTCATTAAGTGAATTTGAAATAAACCCAGCAACCAATTTATATAATATCGTTAGTCTAAGTGAATCAAGATATGGCTTATCTTATTCTCTTACTATAAAAAAATTTCTAAGTGATTACCTAGAAAATGGAAAAGATATTTTAATTCCAAATATAGTTTTAAATGGAAGTACAAAAGATAGTCAAAATATAGATAACTTAGAAAATAGTAATACACCTAGTTATATAGAATTAAAGGATTTAGTATTTATAAATGACAAAAAAGAAATAATTCATTTAACTGATGATGAAATGTTTGGATATAATTTTTTAAACAATAATATTAAAAATGCTACTATTACTACAGAATGTGAAGGTGGCTATTATACAGTAGAAACTTTAACAAGCAAAACTAAACTTAAAGATAAACTTAAAGAAGACAAAATTATAATATCAAGTGACATAGAAGCAGAATTAGTTTACTATGGTTGCAATGAACAATTTGACAATAAAAAAACTTTAAACAAAATAAGTAATAAAGTTGAAGATACAATAGAAAATTATTATAAAAAAGTAATAAATAAATCTAAAGAAAATAATATTGACTTTATAGGTTTAGGTAACTATATTTATAAAAGTAATCCAAAATACTTTAATTTTGACAAAAATAATTGGAATAAAGAAGGATTAAACAAATTAAATTTTGACTATAAAGTTGAAGTAAATATATATAAACAAGGTAATTTAAAGGAGGAAGTATAATGAATAAATATAAGTTAAATAGTATTACTTTCTCTATTATGTTTATTTTATTAATAAATTCCACATTACTTGGTATATTAATCCCCTATCTAATCACTAAAACAAAAACAAGTATAATTATTAGTTTAGGAATAAGTTTTATACTAGGATTTATATTATTATTTATTTTCTTTAAAATATTTAACTATTTACCCGACAAGAATTTATTTGAAAAAATAGACCATACTTTTCCTAAACCATTAGCTAAACTGCTTAATCTAGTAATTTTAATTTTAACATTTGCATTTCTAAGTATAATATTTTTTAGAATAAGCACATTTATATCAAGTGAATTTTTAACAGAAAGTCCTGATTATGTAGTACCAATTATTCTAGTAACTCAAATAATATATTTTTCATGTTTTGATGTAGGAACATCCTCTAGAATAGCTGTTATTTCTCTAGCGCTGGGACTTATAATGTATCTTACAAATGCTTTTACACTTACTCAAGATATAGATCTAAGTAACTTTAAACCATTACTAAACAATACTTTTAATATACTTAGTAAATCTTCTATAACATATATATTAGTTTATATGTCTCCATTATTTTTACTTTTATTAATACCTAAAAATAATATAGTAGATAATACAAAGTTAACAAAAAAACTAACACTATCTTACATAATATCTTTTATATCAAGTAGTATCATCTCTATAGTTATCTTAGGAGTATTAGGTTATAACATTGCTTCACTTTATAACTACCCTTCATACGCAGTTC
This sequence comes from uncultured Bacilli bacterium, assembly GCA_934101625.1. GTDB lineage: Bacteria > Bacillota_I > Bacilli_A > RF39 > UBA660 > CAKOLN01. The sequence goes on from CAKORV010000003.1 coordinate 9,421, forward strand.
TAAAAACCATGAATGTATTCAGTTTCTTAGATAACTTAGAAAATCTAAATATCTTAGTACTTGTTTTATTTATGTCTTATGCATGTGGCTATAGCTTATTATTTATTAAATATTTAGTTAATCATCTTTTCTCAAATAAAAAAGTTAAAAAAATATTATTTATATTACTTATTCTATCCTTTGTATTTATAACTATTATGACTTTACCATATGAAACATATTTAACTAAATTAAAAATAAAATATGCTTACTTAATATTGCCAATAAGTATTAGCTATTTGTTAATAACCATTTTAATACTCACATTTAGAAAAAAGAAAAATATAATAAAATAGAAACTCCTAATTTTAGGAGTTTTTATTTATATGGAAATTTCGATCAAAATTAATCTTCTCTCAGATAGTAACATCCATAAACGAAATAAAGATAATTGCATAAAAATTAATAAACAACTAACCACTATAATTATATTATCATTATTTAGCATAAATATTAAAAATTTAAAAAAATTATTAAAAATGTAAAAGAAATGATATAATAACTATAGAAGAAACATAATTATATGACAACAATTATTTAATAAAATGTTCAAATTAGCATATGATGATGAAAAAAACTACTTGAACTTAAAAATATAAAACTTGATTAGGTGGTGATTGAATGAGTAAATTTGTTAAAGTAATGTTTGGAACTACAAGTGGTGCTAAAAGTGATTTTAACTATAAATTAAATGAAATAAATATTGCAAATAATTGGAATCCTAAAGCAACTAATGGTAAAGATTTTGGAGGATTTAATTATTGTAGTGAAGAATGTATATTAAGATGGTTACATAGGGGAGATACAATTTATGATATTGAAATTCCTAATGATGCAGAAAATATTAGATTAGATGGGGCTACTACAATATTTAGAACTAATAAAATAATTATAAGCAATCCAAGAAAAGTTAATGATGAATTGGCACTTCATTTTTACAAGATATCAAAAATACCTGAAAAATCATATTATAAAGCATTAGGAGTTGTAAGCATTATGAATTATAAACAAACTGCCTATGCAATAATTAAAGATAAAATTAATAAGGATAACATTGATGAAGTATTAGAAGAATGGAATGATTTTATTTCTCATGGCGTTAAAAATGATAGAAAAAATCTAAATGGACTAGTAAAAGAAGTTAATGATTACTTATATGAGATAAAGTCTGACTTGTTAGTTAGCAGATTTATAGATAAAGAACCATTTATCAAACAATTAACATCAGATAAAGTAATTAATATTACAGGTGAATCTGGAAGTGGCAAATCGTACTTTAGTAATAAATACAAAAATGATAAAAATTATATTGTAATAGATACAGATGTAGTATTTAGTGACAAAACATCAGATAATAATGAAAACATTGAATTGAGAACTTTATTTAATGATAAACCTAAAGATTATTTATTTTCTAACTTCGAAGATTTTTATAATATAACATTAACCTATTTTAAAAATAGAGAAAAAATAATAGTAATTGATTCAGCACAATATAGAAATATTAAGAATTATACTATATTAAAAGGAAAAATAATTGTAATGAGAACATCTGTTAATACATGTTACGAAAGAGTCTTAAATAGATGGAAAAATATAAAGAAAGAATATACAAAAGAAGAATTTCAAAAATATAAGGAAAGAAAAAAGGATATGTTTAAATGGTATCACTCATTAAATACTTTTTTAGAAAATATAGATAAGATGTGAGGTGCAATATGAATATTGAAAAAATATATGATAATTTATCTGCAAGAAGTGTTATTAATTCAGGAAATTCGGTTAAAATTAAAACAGGAATGTTTACCGAATCAGATCTAATTAATGTTTTTAGTGGTGTTAATGAATTATATTTGAGGATAGATAAAGATGGATTAACAGAGTTTATGAATACATTATTACCTAAAATATTTCAATTACCACCAAAAGATGAATTTAATCATATGATGGATATATTCAATCTGCTTCAATCAGAAATTAACCAATATTATGGGACAACAGAACAGGAAAATAGACTTACATTTTATATTAATAATGGAATTAAAACTAATGATGAAGATGTAAGAATTTGTTCAATGTCTCAAATAAAAGGAAAAGGTATTGCAAAATGTGCTGAAAAGGCATCTTTAGCCAATAATGTTCTACTAATACTAAATAGTATGGGTTTATTTGATTACCAAGTAAACTATCTAAATGCATTAACCACAATGAGTAATGGCTTACCAGAGGGACACGCATTTTTAGAATTTAGTAGAATAAATGCTAAAGGAAAAATTACTCATATAGTTTATGATGTTACAAACCCTGAAATAGTCTTATTAAATGGCAAAGAATATTTCTATCCAGCAATTTATTCATTAACTGATGAAGAGTATCAATCATTTTTGAATGGTATTCCATTTGATAATAATAAGTTCATAATGGCTAATTATTTACAGACAAAAGAAACAAGAATGTATCAAAGCTTTTCTAAATCTAATGATTATGATGATAGTTTAAAATCATTTAGGGAAGAGTATAAAAATGATGGAAGAACAAACAAATTATAATTTTCGATTTTTCAATCATAAGACTTTACCAACAAATGAACATAATAGAATACATAGATAAATTATAATTATAGGAGATTTTAGACCTAAAGGCAACTTAAGAAATAATATACAAACATTAGTTGAAAAGAACTAAACTTTTCAATGTTTTTTTTAAATATACCAATTATTGAATTTGAAATGGATAATTGAATGATAGTATTTGCCAAGCATTATATGATTTGTCTCTCTAATACTAATTTTTGATATAATCCCAACAAAAACCTACACGCTCCACGTCATGAGTAATGAAAACTTTTAGTGTTAATTGTTAAATCAATTTTTACCATAATAGTTACGAAAATAAAAATTTTTATTTTAATAAATTTTATATCAGTAAAAAAGCTAAATACTTTCTCTTTTGCAAGATATCTTACTGAGCACATAATATTATAAAATAATTAAATGTAAATAAGTACAAAATTTATAAATTAATAAAATATATTAAAAATAATTAGATTTATGATAAAATATAATTGGAGATGATAAAATGGAATTTATAAGTAATAATAAAATAACAAAAACCGAATTTGGGTTCCAATTTGAACATAGTCTTGATGATAAAAAATATATAATACAAATTGTCTATCCAAAAAATACAGATAGTTATAATATACCATATATTTTAGTTATGCCCAAACAAATTAAAGAAGGCTGTATGTTAGCGGTAGAAGTAAATAATTTTGAAAACGAAGAAGAAAATATTTTAATAAGCAATGCATTAGTTACTGCACATAATTTAACTAAAAAATTAAAAGATAATGATAATCCCGTTTTAATTCCAATAATTCCAAGTGTCAAGGGTGGAATACCATATTATCAACAATTATCAAAAGAATGCTTTGACCTTTCAGCTGATAATCCACTTTATCGAATTGATTTGCAGGTTTTAAATATAATAAATCAAGCAAAAGAAAGAATTGCTAAACATGCAAATATTAGTGAAAAAGTATTTTTAAACGGTTATTCAGCTTCCGGTGTTTTTGCTCAACGCTTTGCATTATTACACCCAGAAATTATAGATACATTATGTGTTGGTGGAGCTAGTGGTAGTATCCCAATGCCAACTGCTGAACTTCAATATCCACTTGGAATAGCAGATTATTATAATATAACTGGTAAAAATTTTGATTATGAAGCTTACAGTCAAATTAAATTCAGATATTATGTTGGTTCATTAGAAGATACAAGAAAATCTTCAAATAGATATGATGAAAATGGAAATTTTGCTCCTATGCATGATATGAGTTATTTTGATAGAAGTGTATCCCCTGTTGTAGGAGCTCAACAAAGAAAAATATTTGGAACAAACATTATTGAAAGATCTACAAAACAAATACAATTAATGAAAGCAATGGGATTAGATATTGATCAAGTTATATTTGAAAATAGAACTCATAATAATTGTAATGGTATTGGAGTTAACGAATTAGGCGATGAGTTTGTAAAATTTACATATCAGCAATCAAAATCTTCGGAAAAAAAATTATAATAAAAAAGAAAAGAAAGTAAAAAATATTATTTATATTACTTATTCTATCCTTTGTATTTATAACTATTATGACTTTACCATATGAAACATATTTAACTAAATTAAAAATAAAATATGCTTACTTAATATTACCTATTAGTTTAGCATACTTATCAATAACAATCATTATACCATTAGTTGGAAAATTAAAAAAATCCCACACAAATGGGAATAATTAACTAATTGGTTACCCTGATAGGATTCGAACCTATGGTGGTGGAGTCAGAATCCACTGCCTTACCACTTGGCTACAGGGTAATCACAAAATAATTATATCACTACATAGAAAAAATAGAAACTAATATCTAGTATTAATTTCTATATTTCCAACTCCACCATCTATTTCTATATCTATTTTACCATTTCCAATGGTAGAATCTTTTTTTATTTCATCATTATTAAGAGTAACTTTACCTATACCCTTACTAATATCAAATGTAAAATTTTCAACATTATCTTTTAAATTTAAAGAAACATTACCTACACCAGTATCTATATCTGCTCCACCGTAAATATTACCAGTAATAACAGAATTTCCTGTACCTAAATCCAAATCAAATTTATTAACATGTACATCATTTAAATATATATCGCCTACTCCTCCATCAATAATGGCTTTGCTACTAACTAATAAAGAGTTAATTTTTAAATTACCAGCGCCCATATCTACATCTAGAAGATTAGTAATTAACTTATCAATATTAACACTTCCAGCACCAGTATCTATTTTAACATAATCGAATTCAAAATTTTCAGGAACAGTTACATTAAGTACTGCTTTATTTTTAGTCAACAATAGACCGCTTTTTTCCTTAACAATTAGCTTATTACCATCTTGTTTAATATTGATATTTTTATTATCTGACTCTGCTTTTAACAAATCCCCAGTTTTAATATAGACTTCTACTCTAGACAAATCTAATTCTAAATAATTATCATATTCAACATTATCAAATTTAACATCATTATCTACATATATTCCACATACCTCTTTAACAACTTCAATCACTAAGGAAAATATACTAATTATAATAAATATTGCTAAGGCATAAGCAAAATACTTAATTACTTTTTGTGCTTGTGTCATTTAATTTCAACTCCTCCAAATAAACAAGTAGAATTTACATAGATAGTTTTACCTTTTTTATCATTCTTATTTTTATTATAATTACCAGAAACTCCACCAAATATAGAATTACTAACTACCTTTACATTAACATCTTTTGGAACATATAAAGTAATACCACCAAATATAGAAGAAGCATTAATAACTACATCATCTTTTAACTTAGCATTTTTTATATCACATTTAATGCCACCAAATATAGCATTAAGTTCACATCCCTTAAATTCTTCATCATCAAAATTTAAATCTTGCTCTGAAAAAGTAGCAGTATACTCATCTTTACTATTTTTATTTAACTTTTTAATTTCATCTTTTACCTTATCACTAACTTTATCCTTAAATATAAGAGATAACCCTATAATAATTAATACTAAAGGTAATAATATTTTCCATAACAAATCAAAATTAATAACATCTCTCACAGCGAGCAATAAAAGTATACCAAACACTGTTCCAATAATGCTCGCAGTCTTATCATTATCTTTAAAAATATTAACAAAACATGGTACTATAATAAATAAAGTCCACCATCCTTTAAAAAATACATTAATTTCTATAATTCCCAATGCATTAACCAATACCAAAATTCCTACTATAATAAAACCTAATCCCCATAAAACATTTTCTTTCTTCATATAAACCATCCTTTCTACAAAAATTATACAATAAATTAGATTAGTTCTTCAAGTATACTTGAAACACTTTCTACACACTTAACATTTATTTTTCTTAAATCTTCAACTGAATCAATCATTTTATACCCATTATAATATTTAATCATATCTATATCACTTTCTCCATCTCCAGATACAACAACATTTTCTCTAGAAATATTTTCTAATTCAGATATTATCTTAACACTATTAAGTTTATTAGTTTCTTTAGATATTATCTCTATACAAACATCAGATATTTTATAAATATTAACACAAGAATATTTGAATTTAATTTTATTATAAATTCTTTCAGTTTCACTTTCATTATATTTAACACATATCTTAGTTAAACATTTATTATTAGAATCAACTACTCTATTAGTATTACAAAAATAATTAATAGTACTTTTTTCTAACTCTAAATCTATTATTAACTCATCAATTATACTTTTATCTATAAAATAAGTTTTAATTAAATTATCATCTTTATCTAAAATAATCGCACCATGATCTAAAGCAAGATAATCATATTTTAAATCAAATTGTTTCTTAACAACATCAAAACTTTCTGCACCTCGTCCAGTAATAATCGAAAATATATTTCCTTTATCTCTAAATTTACTCACTAACTCCATATTATTTTTCAAATCATTTTCATTTATATAAAATGTTTTATCAAAATCTGTAGCATATAATTTTTTCATATTAACTTAACACCTAATGTAATTATATCAAATATTTAAAAATATAAAATTATATCAAATCAAAAATTATGCAATTTTACAAAATAATGGTATAATTATAACCAGAATAGATGGAGGTAAAAAAATGAACATTTATGATAAACTTATGCTTAACTTTTATCCAGAACTTAAAAATCTGAATATTGACGATGATACATTAAAACAAATTATATCAAACAAGAGCTTTAAACAAGAATATAAATCAAACATATTACCATTTATAAAATATTTAAAGCAATTAGGAATAGACGAAGATACTATAAAACAACATTTAAATGCAGTTTTTAATTTATCTATAAATAACAATTCTAATAAATACATATCTTTTATAAAAAAATATCACCTAGAAACAAGAAAAATAGAAAATTTTGGTATAATCAACGATATAAATTTTGAAACGTTATATTCTTTAATTGGTTACGATGTTTTTAATAATAATATTCTGGAAATCATAAATAATGGATACAGCAATCATTTAATAGAATTTATAAAAGAAAACAATGGCATTAATTTAGAACAAATAAATTCAAAACTATTTGAAGAAAAAGTATGGAATATAATTAAAAATAATCCAATTATTGGTGACACTACTATTTTAAAATTATTTAAACCAAATTTAAATATTTTAGTAAAGTTAATAGATAAAGGATATTACGAAGGATTAAAATATACTTACGAAAATATACCAGAAAGTCGTGATTTTTTAAAAGAAAAATTATTTAAACTAAAAGAAGAATCACTATCATTTGATCAATTTTCTATGGATTTTATCAATAATATCGGTGATGAAACACTAAGTAAATTGTATGCTAAAAGTGTATTTTCTAACAAAAATGTATCTGAAAAAATATTAAAAATTGCCTCTTTAAATAACTACGAGTTAATTCAAGACATAGTTAATTATGATAAATTTGATTTTGATGATTATTTTGAACATATGTCTGAAAATGATATGTCTAAAAATTTACTAGAAACGAATATAGATGGTAATTATATAAAAAGTGAAATTTTTCTAAATAAATATTTTGGTATAGAAAGAAATGATGTAAATAACATTAAATTATTTTTAGACGCAATAAATGACGCAATTAAAAAGGGTAATAATATATCGGATGAATTTAGAGAAAAATATGGAAATATAATTGACTTAATTAATCAAATTATGGTTTCTACAGATGAAGAATTAATAAGAATTAGTAAAACGATGGACACAAGTAAAAAAGATATATACAAAAAATTAATTACTTCATCTGAAATAGATGGAAACAAAATATTAAAGAAACAATTTGCAGATGAAATAAAAATTAAAAATCAAGAAATTCTTAATACTGCTACACATAAAGAAATTATAACTGATGATGGGAAATCAATAAGTGTTTATGAATTAACTGGACAACCCTTCGCAATGCTAGTTCACGCTATTGAAGACAACCCAGCAAGTATCAATAATTCATATGTAAAAGAATTAATAAATAATCCTGAAAAATGGGATAAAATAGATGGTGGAAATAATCATTTATCAACATCTTTGATTTTTGACAAACATATTAAAACGTATGGTACACCAGATAGAAATGGAACAATTATGTTTGGATTTAATGATATACCATATGATTCAATAAAATTTACTGAAGTCGGAGATGCTGGACTAAATAGAAATGCAACAGTTGCAGATGATGATGAATATAATATGAGATACGGAATTATTAACCCTAGAGTCAATACAATCACAACAGTTGATGATTTAATGAAAAAAACATTAGAAAACAACGAAGGTAAAACTGACATGAGTAAACAATGGACAGAAATTGGATTAACCAGAACTGATCAAAATACGGGACTTAAAATTAAACCTAATTATATAGTGTGTATGGATAGAATAAGTGATGATTCATTAAGAGCAGCCAAACAATTAAACTTACCAATTTATTTAATAGACAGAAAATATTATGTTGAAGAAATACGTAAATTATATGAAGAAGATATAAATAATATTTTAGAAGAAATGCGTAAATCATATTATGGAGAAGATAAAAATGATATTCTAGAAGAAATAGAAACAGAACATAAAAAAAGATAATCACCGATTATCTTTTTTATTATACAGAGAAAACTACTCACATCAGAGTAGTTATTCTTTGGATTTAATTCCTTCTAAAATCTTCTTCCATAAATTACTAGAACTATAATTTAATATACCGACTTTATAAACTCTTAAACCATATTTAATAAGTAAATATAAAGTTAATATTAAAAGTAATATACTAATTAACACATGTACTATTCCTATTTGTCCCATCATAAGTAATACTGGACTTAATATGCATGAAATAAATGGTATTACAGAAACAGTTGTTATAAATGTACTCTTTTCATAAGTAGATGCAAGTATTGCTAGAAAGTAACCAGCCATTATAATCATCATCATAGGTGATTGTAATTGTTGAAAATCTTCTTGATTAGTAGTCATACTAGCAAGTATACCTGCGATTAAAGAATATGCTACAAAACTTAATAAAATCATTATAATTGTAACTGGTAAACATTTTAATAAATTATCTAATGTTCCACTTTGAATAAATTGATTAACTACATTTCCTACTTGACTATCTAAACCACTAATTAAACTACTACCAGTCACTAGTCTTCTAATTAATAAACCTATACCAAAATATAAAACAAACAATAAACTTTGTAAAATAGCATAAACATTAGCTGTTATAATTTTGGAAATAAAATGAAGTCTTGCCGGAACACTAGTAATAATAATTTCCATACTCTTAGAACTCTTTTCTTCATTTATTTCTGCTCCAATCATCTGAGTAACCATAATTATTAGTAAGAAGAAAGGTATTATAAACATAGGAATAATAAAATTACCAATATAACTCATTAACTCATTATTTTCATCTAAATTATCACTTAAATAACTTCTATTAATTTCTACAGGTTCATAAATACTAGCAAGTTCTTCTTCAGTTAAACTACTTTCCATCAATGCAATATTAGTTTTAACTGAAGATAAAGTAGAATTTAACACTTGTAAAGTAACAGCATCAACATAATTATAAGAAATAACATCTGCAACTACTTTTCCATTATTACTATTAATAACTAATATAATATCATTACTCTCATCATTAACCATTTCTTCTTTTAATTCATCCAGTGATTTATCTGCAAGTTTAATTTCACTTTCAGAACCAAGAGCACTCAAATCAATATTATCATAACCACTCTTAATAGCCTCATAATATTTATTAGTGTTATCTATAACATATATAACAACTGGATCATCAAAATTACCACCAAAGAACTTAATAATATTATCTATGTTAATAAGTCCCACTATTACAACTAATAAAATAATATTAACAACTTTAAACCACTTAGTATTAATCTTTTTATTTAATCCATCTTTAATTAATAATTTTAATTTATTTTTCATAAGATCCACCTACTCTTTCAATAAATATTTCATTCAAAGAAGGCTCTTCAACTATAAACTTAGTAATATTCTTACATTTACTAACATACTTAAACACATTCTCTACTTTAGAATCATCTAATATCTTAACAGAATAATCTTGTCCATTCTTTTGAACATCCAACACTCCATTAACTTTTTTAATTTCTTCAGTATCAATACTCCCATTTATTAATATATTTTTCTTTCTATACTCTTCTTTAATCTTCTTTAAATTACCTTGTAAAACAGTCTTACCTTTAACTAATATAACTAATGATTCACAAAAATACTCTACATGATCCATTCTATGACTAGAGAATATTATACTAGTCCCTTCATGCTTTAATTCTAAAATTAAATTTTTAAATAACTCTATATTTATAGGATCCAATCCACTAAAAGGTTCATCTAATATTAGTAATTTAGGTTTATGTAAAATAGCCATAATAAACTGAACTTTTTGTTGATTACCTTTAGATAACTCTTTAATCTTTTTATTCTTATAATCACTTATTTCTAGCTTATCTAATAAATAATCTAATCTACTTTCAATATCTTTTTCACTCATACTCTTAAGTCCACCATAGAACTTTGCTTGTTCAAATACAGTTAACTTAGTTAATAAACATCTTTCTTCAGCTAAAAACCCTATTTTATCAGTAACACTATAATCTATCTTTTTCCCATTAAAAGTAATTTCTCCTTCTGTTTTATCGAGTAATCCTGTTATCATTCTAAATGTAGTCGTTTTACCAGCTCCATTAACTCCCAATAATCCAAAAATTTCGCCATCTTTAACTTCAAAAGACAAATTATCAACAGCTAAATTACTTCCATAATATTTAGTAACATTCTTTAATATTAACATAACTACCTCCTAATTTTTAATTTCCTAAATATTTTATCTATAAACTCTTTTTCAAATACACTTTCAAGTAATCCAATTTTATAAGAAATACTTAAATAAACAAAACCACCCACTAATGCATAAAATAAACAAGTCATAAATATTTTAATACTTCCACTCACATTTAACTTTAAAAATAAGTTTATTAGAATAAGTACACATGTCATACTTAATATTGGTAACATACTTTTTTTAATAGTGTCTACTATTCCTTTAAAACTAAATCCTAGTTGTTTTTTTAATGAACTTAAACTTATCGTATAAGATAAAACATAACCAAGAATAGTCGCGATTATCGCTCCATAAAAGGCATGAGTACCTAATTTCTTCATCAAATACATAAGTGGCACATCCAATATAGCATTAGTCAAAAAGCCTAATATAGTGCTCTTATAAACTACTTTAAACATATTAAGACTTTGTAAAGCCATACTTATAACTATATATATACTTGCAAATAATGCTTGAAATGCTGTATATCTTAAAATTAATGTTCCATATAAACTATAACCATAAAATAATGTATAAATAGGTCTAGATAAATAAGCAATACCCACACTTAAAGGTAAAGTACTAACAATAATAATACTTATCGCCTGATTAAACTTCTTATTTGCTTCAGTCATATCTTTCTTAACAAAACTACTAACCATATGTGGTATCAAACTAGTAGAAAGTCCTATCGCAACTGCATTAATTATCATACATATTTTAGGTGTCCAAGTAGAAATAATACTTGAAATAAGTTCACTTTCACTACCAGTATATCCAAGTTTATAACTAGCCTTTAAAACTAAAGTCATATCAGTTAAACTATAAATATCAGTAGCAATACTAACTATAATTAAAGGTAATGCATAACTAAGTATCTTTTTAATTATTTCCTTATCACTTACTTTATCAGGTTTGGTAGAAACTTTAAATTCATCCTTATTCTTTTTCATTTTAATAAGTAAATAAATGTAAGCTACTACTCCTCCAAAAAAAGCACCAGAAACTGCAACACCTACACCTAAACTAACACTTTTATTTAGAACATTAATAATTATATAAGATCCCATAAGTATAACTGCTATTCTAACAACTTGTTCAATTATTTGACTAACACTAGAAGGTGTAATATATTTATGCCCTTGTAAATAACCTTTAGTAACAGATAAAAAAGGTATAATAAGTAAACAAAATGATACACATCTAATAACAAAAGCAACATCGTTTAAACTATTCCCACCACTTATATCTCCAAGTATTAAAACTGCTATCTCTTTAGCAAATACAAATAAAGCAAAGAATGCAATCAAAGCAATAATTCCTATAATTCTCTTAGCTAACTTAAATGATCTTTCTTTAGCCTCATACATTTCCAAAGTATTATATTCACTAATAATCTTACTAATCGCAACTGGTATACCTGCTGTACTAATATTTAAAAACAAATTATAAACATTATAAGCATAACTATATAATGCACCACCGCTTTCCCCAATAATCTTATAAAAAGGTATAACATATAAAACACCTAATATTTTAACTAATATTATTGAAAAAGTTGCTATAAATGTGCCTTCTACAAAAGAATTTTTCTTCATATAACCTCTCAATCTATATAAATTATCATCGCACTAAAGCAATATATCTGTTCACTACTAAATATTCCTATACTTACTTGATACTTTATATCTATTATTTTCTTACTACCTATAGTTCTCAAAAAAGAATTTACTTTATTTTCTAAATCCTTTTCATGAGACTCATCAAATACTCTTACTGTATACATACTATTCACCATAATCATTTTACAACTACTCATATAAATAATATGTCACATTATGTAAAACCATGTACATACATATTTTACCAAAATTGACTTAATAAATAAAGAGAACTATTATAATTTCATATTTAAATTATAATAATCAATTTACAACTACTTTAACATCATTTAAAATTACCGATTTTCAATAGTTAATTTTATATTTTACATCTCACTAGGTCATTTTCAAACAATTCACTAGGTCATTTTCAAAAATATATAAAGCAAAAAAGTTGAGCATTCTCAACTTAATCACATTTTTTCTTATAAATTCTTCCTATTATCTCATAAATTGAATATATAAGTGCCATCATAACTAAAAAGCCTACTATCATAGATAAAAATGTATTTTTTATATTAATCACTATTATAAATGTAATACTCATAATCAAAGGATTAATAAAAGTTAATGTCCATTTAAGATTATTGTATTTAACTTTTCTCATATCCAAATTAAACTTATTTACAATATAATTAACTTCTAAATACTTTTTACCTTCATTATATACTTTTCTCTTATTATTAATAATAAATATATATATTAATAATAACACTAGGTAAGAACTTACAAAATAAATTAAATTAGTTATCAACATTTCTTTCATAATTTAATTATATAATAATTATTTCTTATTTTCCAGTATTAACTACAACTATTCTCATCTATCTCATACGGACTTTCAGGTGTTCCATTTCCTGATTTAACTTTGGCACATTTTGAGATTGAGATAACTGGTCTGACAATCCCAATACTATTTACAAAATCACCACCAAAAAAATATATAGACTTGTGCCTATATATTTAATTTCACGAAAAAACTATGAGAGATAATTAATAAATTACCCCTCCATAACGAACGATTGTTGTTATAGTTTGAGCTTTCCAATATTCTCATAGTTTTGTCTTACTACTTTATATTTTTTATTTTACTATATTTCACTTATGTACTCAAGAAGTTTCAAGAACATCTTTATGAATACTCCCTTTAGCCCTTTACTTCTTAACTTTCTTATAGATATTCTTTTCTTTCTAATAGAATCATCACTAAATAATATACCAGCAATAGTCTCTTTTAAAGTTGTCTCTATTTGTAAATCGGATATAATATCATCAATATCTTCATTAATTAATCTAACTGCATCTATTTCTATTGCTTTACCACCACAATTTATAGTTAATTGTTGAGTTGTAGGAACATCTTTAATTTCAATTATAAAATCATTATCTGTAGTATAAGATTCATATTCTTTATCAAATTTACCAATATTAACTTTAACATCTTCTGGATTCTTAGTATTTCTAAATCTAATCTTATAATTTCTTTTTTCAGGAATAATATTACTTTTACCATCAATAGGTCTAATTATTAGAGTATAATTATTTTTTCTATAATTATAGTCTATATTTGTAATAATATAAAAACCTTCTTTATATAAATTAGATACTCCATCATCTTCATATAAATTATAAGAATTACTACATCCAGGAAATACTTGTATTTCCAATTCCTTAGGAGGATGTACATCATTAATATTATCTTTATCTAATCTCGCTATTGGAATAATTGCACCACTTCTGGCATATACAGGATAATCTTCATCTTTATAGAAAGTTACATATCTACCACCAGGAAACTTTTTACCAGTTTTAATATCATACCAAATACCTTCAGGTAAAAATATTTTATGTACCACTCTATTCATTATTGAATCCTTAGGCATAGTAATAGGTGCTACTAAAAGTTCTGTACCAAAATAATATTCATTTTTATATAATGGTTCATCATATACTTCGGGATTTCTATAATATATAGGTTGTATAAGTGGCATACCTAATTTATAGTACTTATAAGCTTCAGTATAAATATATGGTATTAATTTATGTCTCATTCTAGTATAACTTCTAACTATAGTCTTAGTATTATTATCCCATTTCCAAGGTTCACGTTTATAATAATGTCCTGCTTTAGAAGCAAATCTAAATACTGGACTATAAACTCCTAATTGAACATATCTAGTATATAATTCTTTATCCTCTATTCCACCTTCATAACCACCTATATCATGACTCCACCAAGAAAGTCCTATATTAGCACTCATTGAATTATAAAAAGGTAAATATCTTAATGTTTTCCAACTTACTTTAGTATTGCCAGAAAACATAACTGGATACCTATGAGACGCTATTAAAGAATTTCTAGCCATAACAAGTCCTCTTCTAGTATCTTTTCTTGAATAATTCATAAAAGTAAAATGAGTCAACATAAATGCACTAATCTTATCTTTTTTATTTTCATCTAACCAAAAATAATCAACACCTAAATCTAATAAAGGATCAATAACACTATTATAAAATTCATTTAATAATTCAGTATTATATACATTAAAAGGTATAGTAGAATCTTTAGAATTAGTTATTTCTTTAGCTTTATTATAAAAACTATCTGTATCTTTAAAACCATAATCAGTATTAAGACCAACTCCTAAATATATTTTTTTATCATGCATGTCTTTAATTAATTTTTCTACATTAGGAAACTTTTCTCTATCAAATTCATAATTCTTAACACCAACTTTGTTCCAACTTTTACCAAGTAATATAGAAGAAATAGGTACTTCACTTTTATCAAAATTCTCTATTAAATTTTCCACATCATTTTCATTATATTCTTCATTTTTATTCCACCACACACCTAAAGCATATCTAGGTATCAAACCAGGATAACCAGTTAATTCAAAATAACTTTTAAGAGCTTTTCCAAAATCTTTTCTATATATAAATAAATATATATCTATTCCATCACTAGGGTTCTTTTTCACACTACCATCTGCTACAAATACCGGATTACCTGTATCATTTATAGTAGCAAATCCATCAGTTGAATATAGTCCTTTTTCTACTTTAAAACCATGTTTATCCATATCAAAACTATATGCTGCACCTTTGAAATTTCTAACTTCAGGATGATTATAATACCAAACTTTATCTGTACCCACCAAACTAACTCTCATATTAGAATCAGGCACCAATTTACCTGCTTCAAAAGGCTTTTCTTTAGAATACTCCAAAATAAAATAATTATTTTGTATATTAAGAAATTTATCATCTTGTTTAACACTAATATTAGGTGTTTCACTAAAATTTCTATTCAAAACTTGTATAGTAGGATAATCATTAAATGTACCAGTTTCACTATATTCAAAACGAATTAAAACATCAGATAATACAGTAATTCTATATTTTTGTCCCTTAAATACATACTCTGGTTTAGAAAGTCCTTTATTAATATCAATTCTAAAATGATTACTCATACTTGCCATACTAACCATTCTCCTTTATTTTACTAACTAAATTATAACAAAAGTATATAAAAAAAGAAATAGTATTTAAACTATTTCAATTTAATATTTATCTATCCATTGTTAACTCATCAACAATATTATTAATTTTAACAGCACATTCAACAATTTCTTTTTTCCAAGATTCTACTTGATCTTTAACACTAGAATAAATTCTATCATTTTCTACCTCTAATAGTTCAATCTCACTATCAATTTGTTTTTTCTCTTTACCCTTAAATAAACCTAAATGTTTTCTTTCTTCTTGTTTTTCTTCTATCTTTTTACGATTATCATTAATCTTCTGCATTTCTGGTAATTCTTGAGTTTGTTTTTCTAATGTTTCTTTTTTATTTAATAATTGTTTTCTTTCATTTTCTAATCTATCTTTTTCTTCTTTATGTTGTTCCCAATATTTATCAATTTTTTCTTTTCTTTCTCTTTCTTTTCTTTCTTGAACTTCCTTTTCAATTTGCGCTATTTTATTACTATATTCATCAATCTCTTTTTTTCTAGCATTTACTGCTTCTTTAGCTAAACTATAACTTCTAGCCCAATAACTACCATAAGATGTAAATTCTTTTGTATATGAACAACTATTTATACAATAATTATGTATATGAATTATATTTTTATATCTCTGAATATCTTCTTCGTCATCATTAGTATCTACATCTATAGCAATTTTAAGTAGTGTTATGCAATATCCAGCTTCTTCAATCATTTTCTTCCAAGCATAATCTCCAGGATGTCCTGTATCATCATCATTTTCAAAATCTTTAGTAATCTTATCATTCCAAGCATCACATGCAGCATTATTCATAATAGTTGCTATTTGATCATTATAATTAGTAGGAATTTCTCCACCTTTTAATATATATTGAGATATAGCATTTAATATAGTAAGTCTATCACTTAAAAATAAATTAATATCTTCTTGTGTTGGATAATTAACAAAGTTTTTAGCTCTTAACCTTATCAAAGCTAAACCAAGTTCTTTTAATTCAGTTGCACCATCTTCACTAATTGCTTCCTTTTCATCTTCAGGTGCATAATCAATTGCTTTACCAAAACAATTAGCAGACTCATTAAATCTATTATTTGCTAATGTAGATTGCCATCCAGCTGCCTTTCCTTTAATAAACCATGCTTTATAATACTTTGGATCATTTTCTATAATTTTATTACAATAATCTTCAGCTTCCTTTAGATTTGATGCATCATAAGCATTCTCTGCCATTTCTAAGAAATTCTTAATATAATCACTATTATCAACTTTAACGGTACCTTCCACCATCATTTTCTTTGCCTCTTCAACAGAATACTTAGTACCACAACTTTGACATTCAAATAATCCTTCTTTTTTTACTAAATCAGTGCTTCCACACATTTCACACGTTATTTTTTTCATACTTTACTCCTTAACATTTTTATTAACAATATTTGCTTTTTTTATTAATTTAATCAAATCTTTTATATCTTTAGAATTTATATTATTTTTTAATGATTTTATAGTATCATTAATCTTATCACTAAACTCTTTAGAACTATTATAATTACTCAAATTAGAAAATCTCAATTCATCTATTGCATTCTCTAATTCCTTTTTCAACTTATTATCATCAGTTTCTTCTTTTAATAGTTTTAACTCATTTAACCATTCTTTTACATTTTTAGTCTTATTTAAAACTTTTTCTTGATTAGAAATTACATGATTTTTCCCTGAATTAATAAGATAATAATCAATATAATAAACACAAATTTCCAAAACCGAAACAATGATTAATAAATTATTATCCATAATGTTTAAAAAATATAAAACTAATACTAGAGACAAAATAATACTACACGTTATATACTTTAAAATGGCAGAAGAATTAAGAACATCTTTTTTTATTTCATTTTCTTTGTTCTTCATAATTAAAATCAAACTAACTAGTTCAAATAATAAATAAGCACCACACACTATTATAAAGTTAACTATAGTTTTATCTATATTTATAACATACAAAATTATAAACGAACAAATTAAATATATAATATTTGGAATTAAAATAACTTTCTTTTTCATTTATTTACTTCCTTTCACTACCACAATTTGGACAGTACTTTCCAGAGTTTGTAAATTGATATCCACAATTAATGCATTTATCATTAAAACTTAATTTATTTCCACAATTTTCACAAAATTTTTGATTACTTTCTACTTTATATCCACAATTTTCACAATATTTAATAGTGTTATTTACAGTGCTATTTAAATTATTTGCAAATGTTGCTCCAACAGTACTCCCAACTCCTGCCATTATTCCCATACCTATACCAGCACTCGTAAAATTACCACTACCTTCATTCTCAGCCATACTTTTAGCAACATCAAAACTCTTTTCTTCTTGATAAGTATAACCTTCATTCTTCCTTTTTTGTGCTAATCCTTCAGACGCAATAATAATCTTTTTCTTTTCTGTTTCTTGATTAATAACTCCAACTTTTTGATTTAATTCAGCTTCTGCTACATCAGCATATTGTCTAAAATGTAATTCTTTAAATTTTTCATATTGTTCATCACCATCAGGTTTAACAATAGTCGTAATAAAAAACTGTTTCAAGTTAATCCCGTATTCATTAAAATCAGGTATTAATTTTTCTTTTACTCCATTAGACATTTCTTCTAAATTTTCATCTATTTCAAAAATATTAATTTTATTTTCTTTTATAAATTTTGATAAATAAGGTTTTAATCTAATCATAAGAAATGATTTAAAGTAAGAAACTAATCTATCTTTACTAATACCATACTCTGTACCAATTAATTTAATCAATAATTTTTTAGCATTATCTATATCTATTGACATTTCACCATTTGCTCCAATATATATAGGAAAATTATAAGTAGGTTCCATATATTGTATTTTAGTATCAGTACCCCATCTTATAGCTAAATGTTCAACTTTATTAATAAAGTATACTTCTGAATGAAATTGTGATACTCCATCAGTAGACAAATTCATTAACTTTGTAATAACCGGTAAATTATCTGTTTCTAAAGTATATTTACCAGGTCCAAAACTATCTAAGGCTTGTCCATCCATAAAGAAAATTGCCTCTTGAGACTCATGCACTATTAATTGAGATCCTAAATTAAAATCTTCTATAGGATATTTCCATATAATTGTATCGTTATCACCTTCGTACTTAATAACATCATATAATTTCATAAATATTTCCTCCTAAAACTAATTAAATTATAACAAAAATACATAAGAAAAGAAATAGTATTTAAACTATTTTAACTCATTTACATCTAATTCTTCATGACTACTAGCATTTACACTATAGTCACAAAATTTATTATTTTTATAAAGTAAATATCCAGCTGCGCCTATCATTGTAGCATTATCAGTACAATACTTTTTATCAGGTATAAATATCTTTATTCCATTATCATCACACATCTTAGTTAAAGCATTTCTTATAAATGTATTACTAGAAACACCACCAGCAACACAAAAGTTTTTCACGTTATAATCCCTTAAAGCATTCAAAGATTTATTTACTAAAGTACTAGCAACTTTATTTTGAAATGAACATGCAATATCTTCTTTTCTAATAGTTTCTCCTCTTTGTTTAGCATTATGAACTAAATTATTAACATGACTTTTTATTCCACTAAAACTAAAGTTATATTCATCATCACTTAAGATATCTGGCATTGGATAAGTGTCTTTACCACTTAAAGCTAATTTTTCAACATTTGGTCCACCAGGATAAGGCATATCTAATATTCTAGCAACCTTGTCAAAACATTCTCCTACTGCGTCATCTAATGTTGAACCTATATATTTAAAACTTTTTTCATCTTCCATAAGAATTAAATCTGTGTGTCCACCACTTATTATCAATGATATTAAAGGGTACTCTAAAGTATGTCCTATATTATTTGCTACTATATGTCCAAGCATATGATTAACTTTTATTAATGGTTTATTATAAACTAAACTCAATGCTTTAGCACTTTCTAATCCTACTAATAAACTTCCAAGTAACCCAGGACTATAAGTAACCGCAATCGCATCAACATCACTTACACTCATATTAGCTTTTTTAAGTGTTTCATCAATTACCAATGTAATATTTTCTAAATGTAATCTGCTTGCTATCTCTGGTACTACTCCCCCATATAATTTATGTATATCTATCTGAGTATTAATAGTAGTTGCTATATCTTCACAACCATTTTTAACAATTGAACAACTTGTTTCATCACAACTACTTTCTATTGCTAAAATATAAACATCTTTCATAATTACTTCCTTTCCATAATAAGAGCATCAACCCCATTATAATAACCTCTTCTTGTATGAATGACTTTAAAATCGAACTTCTCATATAACTTTATAGCATTTATGTTATCTACTTTTACTTCTAACATATATCTAACATTCCTATCTTTATAATAATCAAATATAAATTCTAATAACTTAGAAGCATATCCTTTATTACGACATTCATCATTCACATAAACATCTATTATATTAATAGTATCTAAAGTATCTTCTATAACTACAAAGCCCACATCATTAATATAAAATTTCTTTTTAAAATTATTATCTTCTTCAACACTAATCATCTTTCAGCCTCGATTGTTTTTACATAATTAGCTCTAACTAAATGTGGATTAACATTATCACTTTTCTTAGCATAATCTACGACTTTTTTAACATTTAATTCTTCTTTAACTCTATAAATATTTTTATATGAATCTATATTATCAACAAAACATTCATCTTTTATTACGTTATTGTCTTTATCAAATATACTAATATAGTATCCTTTACTTTCTTCTAGTATACATATTTTATCACATAAACTATCATCACTTACTAAATAACTAGTTAAACTACTAATTAAATAAATGGGTACATTAAGTGCATAAGCCATAGTCTTTCCAACACTAAGTCCTATTCTAAGACCAGTAAAACTACCTGGACCATTAATACAAACTATATCTTTAATATTTTTAACTGACAAACTATTTTCTTTTAAAATACTTTCTATCATCGGAACTAAATAAACCGCATGTGACGCTTCACTTTCTTGTGTTTTAACTATAACTTTTTCATCACTTACTAAACCTACTGTTATTAAATGTGAATGAGTACTTAAAAATAATGTATACATAAAAATCACTCCTAGACGTATTATACTACGAAAAATACTTAAAAAAAAGAGAAAACACTAAGAATACATCTTACGTTCCTCTTCTAATTGTTCTAATTTTTTATTTTTTTCTTCAATTGCTTTAAAAAAAGGTTCTAGTTCTTCTTTATGAGATTTAGATAAATAAAATATTCTCTCGCCATCAGCCAAAGTTAACCTACTTTCTTTCCAATTAAAAGAAACAACTTTATCCATATTACATATACACGCATTGTGAGTAAATCTAAATCTTTTATCATTAAGTCTATCCATTAACTCTGATAAAGTCTTATTAACACTATAATTTTCCACATCAGTTATAATAATACTTTTTCTATCAGATGTATCTCTATAAATATACTTAATCTTATCATAATCTATACTATAATGTTCACTACCAACGTGAAACTTTAAAGTCTTTCTAATTTTAATTTGAGATAAACATATACTAAAAAGTTCAGATAAGTTCTTTTCAGCATCTATTCTTTTATCTACAAAATCAAGTATTTGTAATCTTTGTTTAAAAGTATCAAAAGCAAGTCCACTATTAACAGTAAAAATTATAATAGGACTAACCCAATCATATTGTCTTATTAATCTAGCAATATCAATAGCAGTACAATCCGGTAGTTCATAATCCAAAATATATACATGGTTCTCATCATGATTAACTATTATATCACTTAACTCATCACTCAAATGAGAAAAAACCTGAACATCAAAAATATAACTATTTTTCATCATATAATTAACAATTATTTCCTTAGTCCTTTTCATGTGATATTTATTATCTTCTACCACTATAAAATTTATCAAAACTGTCACCTTCCAGTTCTAATAATAACACCAAATCAAAAAAATAAACAGGCACCAGCAGGTCCTGTTACAAAACTCTTTCACATATATCTTCGTATTCTTCCCCATGAGGAGTAATCATAAATACTCTTTTATTTTCATCAACTATTTTAATAGTAATATCCAATCTTTTCTTAGGTAATATGTCTTCAATTAAATCAGCCCATTCAATAATGGTAATACCCTTCTTCTTAAAATATTCAGGTATACCTAAATCTTCCTTAACTTCATTAAGTCTATAGACATCCATATGATATAATTTCATTTCTCCATCATATTCCTTAATTATGTTAAAAGTTGGACTGGTAATATTATCATTAATCTCCATGCTTTTAGCAAATGCTTTAGTAAATAAAGTTTTACCACTACCTAAATCTCCTACAAGGCATATAACCATATTAGGAAATTTCTCACTTTCAATATTTTGTGCTAATTCTATTGTATCCATATCAGAATTAGATGTAAATTTATATGTCATATCTCTTATCACCTCTTTCATTGTATCATTAGTTTTAATTCATATTCAATAGTTAAATGCATAATTTACATTTTTTTTAATAATACATTATTTTTGCCCGGTTCTTAGTTAAAATTACACATATTATATTAACGTAAGGGAGGAATTTTTAATGTATTATGATGAGAGAGAAAATCTCGTAAATTATAATGTAAAGGATGAAGACAATAATTATAATGAGTATAATGTAACAAATAAGAATGAAAAAAAATGGGATAACGATTTTAATACATATGTAGAAAATATAAATATTAATAACTTTAGACATATAAAAAGATCATTATTTAGTACAACTGAAGGATTTAATAAAGGTAACATGGTAAAAGAAGAGTATGTGCCTTATAAAAATTATGTCTATAAGGTTGTTGTTAAGGGAGAAAGGGATGAATTACTTTTAAAAATTCAAGAATTAACTTTTAAAGTAATTGATTTAAATATATATTTAGATATACATCCTAATGATAATGAACTTTATAATGAGTTTAAAAACACAGTTAAAGAATTAAAAACTTATAAAGACACTTATGAGAAAAACTATGGTCCTTTGTGTATGACCGACACTTTATACTATGATTCATATAAATGGACTAAAAATCCTTGGCCATGGATGAATGAAGGAGGGAATAATTAATGTTTAAATATGAAAAAATGTTAGAGTATCCTATTAATATAAAAAAGAAAGACTTAAAAATGGCTAAATTATTAAACGCTCAGTTGGGTGGCCCTGATGGCGAACTCGCAGCTTCATTAAGATATTTATGCCAAAGATTCACCATGCCAGATGAATATGGTCGTGCATTATTATCTGATATAGGTACTGAAGAACTAGGACATGTAGAAATGATATCAACTATGGTGAGACAATTAATAAAAGATGCCACTTTAGATGAATTAAAAAGTGCTGGTTTAGAAGGATACTACACTTCACATAAAAAAGGAATATTCCCAATGGATCAAAATGGTATACCTTTTACAACTGCTTATATTGCAAGTACAGGTAACCCAATTGTTGATTTAGCAGAAAACATGGCTGCTGAAGAAAAAGCAAGAGCAACCTATGAAAACCTAATGGACTTAACAAGTGATCCAGATTTGCTAGCGCCTTTAAGTTTCTTAAGACAAAGAGAAGTAGTTCATTATAATAGATTTAAAGAACTACTAGAATACTATAAAAATAAAGGTATAAATTAGAAACACAAGTTGTTTCTTTTTTATTGTATATCTCTTCTATTAAAAATATTTAAACTAATTAATAAAAACAAAACACTATACATAGTTAAATAAAATAATGACCTTTCTAAATTTATATTTGTATTAAATATCATATTATTAACACTTAGATTAATTAAATCATTAAAATAAGTAAAATCTAAATATGGCATAAAAGTATATTTAACAATATCTATACCCGCTATTAAGAGAAATTGACTAATTACTAAAGAAAATAAATACATTAAATTACTAACAACTAAAGATATAGTATTACCCTTAAAAATAATTACAAGCATGTAAACAAAAATAATTATAAAGCTATAAGGAACAATAAATATTATTGATGAAATAAAATAATAAAGTAAATATGGTAACTTAATAAAACTATTAAATATGTAAATATATTTGTAATAATCTAGTAAATTAACACTAAATCTAATAATTCCGAATATTAAATAAAAGAATGAAAACAAACTTATAAGAATGAATCCAACAATTATTTGAGATAAAATTTTAGAAAGAAGTAACTTAATTCTACCTTGTTTATTTAATGCAATATATTTTAAAGTTCCTTTATTATAGTCATAAGATAAACTATTAAAAGATAAAAATATGATTATTACTCCTATAAAATATAGAAAACTATTTTTATATTCCAAAATGTTAATAACTTTACAATTATTCACATTTAATTTATCTTTATTATTTACAACATACTCATATTTTTTATAATCATTTTTATATTTATCATAATCACCATGTTTATTAACTACCTTATATTCTTCTTTATTATATAAATCATATTTAATTATAATATCATTTTTTTCTTTATAAGTTTTACTTAAAACAAAAATCGATACAAAAGATACTAATAAAAGCATAAGTAATATAATTTTAAAACTATTCTTCCTAGTTTCTTTATACAAATCAGCTTTTATTAAATTAATCATCCTTTTCACCACCCATCATACTAAGCAAAGTCTTTTCCAAACTATTATCCTCTTCTATTCTATAAACTTTAACATCATTTTTAACAAGTTCCTTATTTAAGTCAGCAACTTCTTCATTAGACATATAAAGAGTTTCATTCTCACACAAAACAGGAGAAACACTCTTTAATTTATCATAATTATCAACTTTTAATTTAATATGTTTCTTAATAGTATTATTATCAAGAACTTTAATAGCTACTTTATGATTATTAATAAATATTATTTCATCAACAAACTTTTCAATCTCACTAATTAAATGTGAAGAAATAATAACAGTTTTATCTCTAAAATCCAAAAGCAAATCTCTTAATTCTTGTATTCCTATAGGATCTAACCCATTCATAGGTTCATCCAATATCAGTATTTCTGGATCTCTTAAAAGTGAAACAGCAAGTCCTAATCTTTGTTTCATACCAAGAGAATAAAACTTGACAGCTCGTTTATCAAACATATCCAACTTAACTATTTTCATAACTTCTCTAACTCTTTCAAAAGGCACTTCATATAAATAAGCAAAATATCTCAAATTTTCATAAGCACTTAAATACTCATAAAAACTAACATAATCTACTATTGCACCTACCTTACCAATAATATTTTTATAATCTTTTCTAATATTATAACCATTAATAATAACTTTTCCTTGAGTTTTATAAAGACCTAAAATACTTTTAATTAAAGTACTCTTCCCACTTCCATTTGTACCAACCAAACCATAGATTTTCCCTTTTTCTAATTTGATATTAACATCACATAAAATATCTTTTCCATTTATTCTTTTATTCACATTTGTAAGTTCAACAACATTTTTCATAATTTTACATAACTAATTAAAGTTATATCTCCTTTCGGAAATAACATATCACAGGATAAACAAGTTGTCAAACTACTACAAAATTAAAAATTGACTATTCAATTTTTAATATTCAAGCCAATTTTATGCTAATTTGTATACATAAAAAGTACAAAACATACTTCAATTTTTATTTTTGTAACTTCATTTTTTAATTTTGTATTAAAAAATTTCTTTAAAAAAATGAAAAATTAGTCTAAAACCGCTTTTTCATCTTCAATAATATCTTTGAATTTTTCTTTAAACTCTATTAAGCCTTTTCTTTTAGCATCATCATAAACACTTTTTGTGTTCTTAATAGCATAATAAATATGATGTATATTCAAAGTATCTGTATTTTCAAATACTGCATTACTATAAGCATTACCAAGAAGTGCTATTGCAATATCAGGATATCTATTACCTATCTCATATATTCTTCTATATTCATTAGTATAATCTACCAAAAATTCAAATAATCTTTCTCTCTGATAATCAGTATAAGGCATATGTACTCCAGTTTGCTTTTCAATTTTAGGATAAGTTCCCATCAATATAGCCACAGTTTCTTTTTGAGTTGGTTCAGCTACATCAACCTTTTGGAATCTTCTTAAAAATGCACGGTCTCTTATTACATAAGCATCATACTCTTCAGTAGTAGTCGCACCTATCATTTTAATAGTACCTCTATCTAGTCCAGGCTTTAACATATTCGCAAAGTCAACATTTAAATTAGATGTATTTCTACTAACAAGTAAGTGAACTTCATCTATAAACAATATTATATTTTCTTTATGCTTTAATTCTTCAACTAATATTTGAAGTTTATTTTCAACAACACCATTTTCATTTTGTACATTACCAAGTAAACTAGAAATATTAACTTTAATTAAATCATAATTTTTTAAAGCATCAGGTACTTCACCTCTCTGCATTCTATAACCAATACCTTCTACAATTGCTGTTTTACCTATACCAGGTTTACCAACTAATATAGCACTCTTTTCAGGAGTTAATAAAATAAGTAAAGTATCTTTAATTTCCTTTTCCCTTCCAATCGCAGGATTAGTTATATAAGTCTTGGTTTTTAAATTTTCTCCATAAGTATCTAATACACTAAATTTTTCTATATTACTTTTTTCTTCTTTTTTATTATCTAAATCAACAATTTCCATATCTTTTTCCATAATATTGTATCACCTATAAACATTATAATATAAATATTAAAATTTTCCTAATAATTTTGCATTTTATTTACAAAAAATCATAATAGTTTGATATAATATTTTTAGAATTAAAGGTGTATAATATGAGTAAGAAAAAAAACAAAAGAAAAAAGCAAATCAAAAATATAAATATGCAAGCTGAATCTCCAATTATTAAACAATTAAATGAACCATTTCCTAACGAAAATATAGATAAATTACTTTCTAAACCACTAAGTGATAAAGAAAGGGAAACTATAAACAAACTAAAAGAAAGAACATTAAAAGATAGTAAACTTAAAAAAACTATTTTATCTTTATTACCCTTAATATTTCTTTCTACATTAACTGCATTTATAATATTGTTTGGTACACCAAAAATAAAAAATATTGAAATAAGTGAGAAAATAAATGGAGACAACACAAAAACTATAACAATGTACATACATAATCCATTTCAAATGCCAGTCACATGCGCAATTGAAAATAAAGAGGAAACAAGTAAAGATACAAAATGGATTAAAAGTTATGATAATAAATGTACATTCAATGTAAATTCAGGAAGTTACTACTTATTTATTAAAGATAAACACAATAAAATCACAAAATTTAAAACTAACAATGTAAAAATAAACAAAATACTAGATTTAACCTTAAATACTGATTTGATTTATCTAACACTTGGTGAAACATACACAATCAAAAGTGAAATCACATCAATCGGAGAAGTAGATGAAACAATTACTTATGAAAGTGCTAACCCTGAAATAGCAACTGTAGAAAATGGATTAGTCACACCAACTGGAAACGGAGAAACAGAAATAGCCGTTAAAACTAGCTCAAATATAGAAAAAAAAGTCAATGTTATAGTAACTGATTTATATAAAAAGGCAAGTCAAGAGAACAATAAAACAAAATTACCATGTAAAATATATAATAACACACAAGCAGAAATGATAGATAAAATATTAGAATATAAAATTAATCAAGCAGGTTATAAAACAAGAGGTGCAGTAGTTGCAACAGCAAGATTTATAGTTTTAGAATTTCCTTATAAAGTACCATATTTTTTTGAAAACGGAAGACTTAATAATTATGATGGAAAAAATTATGTGGATGGTGAAGGAAGATACTACAAAAGAGGTATGTATTTAAGTGAAGAAAAATTTTCAACAATAAAAGCTACATTTGCAGGTCCTGCTATATGGGGTTGTCCACTAATGAATTATCAAGATGAATATGGTTTTGTTCCTTATCAAAGATATCCAAACGGACTGGACTGTAGTGGTTTTGTAACATGGACTTTATATAATGCTGGCTTTGATGTAGGTGATTCAGGTGCAGGTGATACATATAGAGATGATGACATTGGTGATTTAGGAATTAAACACGAATTAACCAAAGATTTTATTTACAATGGTTCATACAAAGTTGGAGATTTAATTGGTAGAGATGGACACATTGCTATTATCGCAGGAATTGATGATGAAAATATCTATATAGCAGAAAGTCTTGTAGGCGGGGTTGTAATAAAAGAATTTGCAAAAAACGGATATCAATTATATAACTTATATGGATTTATAAATACAATGGATGAAGTATATGAAAAAGAAGGAGTTTATACCAATATGTGGTAAAACTCCTTTTTAATTAAAACTTACAAGTTTCTTGTATTTGATTCATACCTTCTTTTAAAGTAGATTTAATGTTAACTATTTCTTTATTTTCAGTAAACAAGTTTGTTTCTCCATCATAACTAACCTTAATATTGTAAGTTATTTCATAATTATTACCCTTAACAAATTCTACATCAAATATATTTGAATTAATTCTTTCAATTTTAATAGGTTCTTTACTTAACCATTTATCAAGTATTATATAAAAATCTACATCACTTTTATTAATTCCATCATAATTATAATAATCTACAAATTGGAAAGTTTCTGTATAAGTACATTCTTTAATAAAACCATTATCTTCAATAACTAAGTTTTCATTTTTCTTTAAATCATTTACTTCACTTTGTAATTTATTATTCTTTTTATATAAAAGTACAATAAAGGTAAACATACAAACACACAATAAACCCAAAGTAATTACACCTATTCTTTTCACACAACCACACTCCTTAATCTAACTTTATGTTAACATAATATTAAATAATAAGCAATAAATACCATATTTAAATTTTTTGCGTATTAAATTTTTTTCATTTTTCTATTGACATTACATAAGATATATTATAAAATTATAAATGTTCAAAGCAAATTGCCCGTTTAGCTCAGTCGGTAGAGCGCACGGCTGTTAACCGTTAGGTCGCAGGTTCGAGTCCTGCAACGGGCGCCATCTTGAATAATAAATCTCAGAAATGAGGTTTTTTTATATAAAACCTAACAAAAAGCCGTGCTTTTTTAAAAAAAGTATTTACAAATCATCAAAAATGTAGTATTATTAAATTGTTCCCGACAGGGAATAAATATTCACAAATGTGTTCAACACACGCAAAGCTCGGTATTCCGGGCTTTTATTGTGAATTAAACTTTAGATTTTATTACGAGTTAAAGTATATTTGGCAGTTTTTCGGCCCAAGACTCCAATAATTTTAAACTTTTATTTAATTCTTTTTCTAATTCTATTAAAGATTTAAATTCAACTGCCTTATCAGTTTTTAAAACAGATAAATTGTAATCTAAATTCTTATCAAATAATTTATATCCTTTTGGTAAATATTCAAAAGGATATTTTTCTTTAAAAAGTATAATTGTTGATTCATAATCAAAATGATTTATTAGATTAATTAACTTTTCTTTTGTTTGTTTATCAAAAATTATTAATTTTTCTTCCATCAAATCGTGAAATATATTGCTTACCAAAAAAGCATGAAATATACTTGCTTTACTACATATTTCGGTATAATATCCTTTTTTATTTAATATTTCAATAGTTTTAGCTAATTGTTTATCTACAGCAAAACATTTATCATCCAAATCAAATGAATCATTTTTTAAGCATACATAATTACTTAGCATAAAATCCTCACTTTCTAAATAAAACAGGATTATTTATAAAATAACCCTACTTCTACTTAATAATTATTTGCTCTTCTTTCTTGATAAGCCTTTCCATGTTTACATATAGGACAAACTTCTAATGCCTCTTTGCTTCTATAAACATGACCACAATTTCTACAAATCCAAATAGTCTCTTCTTCATTTTTGAAAACCATTTCTTCTTCAACATTATTTAAAAGAGTTAAATATCTTTCTTCATGTTCTTTTTCTATTGCGCCCACTCCTTCAAATAAATCAGCAATTTCATTAAATCCTTCTTCTCTAGCAGTTTCAGCAAATTCTTTATACATACTAGTCCATTCATAATTTTCTCCACTAGCCGCATCTTTTAAGTTTTCACTAGTACTAGGTACTTTACCATCATGTAAAGCTTTAAACCATAACTTAGCATGTTCTTTTTCATTATTAGCTGTTTCCTCGAAAATAGATGCTATTTGTTCAAAACCATCTTTCTTAGCTTGGCTAGCATAAAATGTATATTTATTTCTAGCTTGACTTTCTCCAGCAAAAGCTGTCATTAAATTTTGTTCTGTTTTACTTCCTTTTAATTCCATAATTTTACCTCCATTACTAATTAAGTATATCATACAATAAATAATAAATAAACTGATAAAAGAATAAAATTATATGAAAGAGTGTGATTAAATGGAAGATTTATTTGATTTAAATCCTAAAGTATCTACTGCAATATGTGTACTAATCGCATATCTTTTAATAGATGATTATAATACTTCTGAACAAAATGCTATTGGAAACTGGCTAATGCTTATTGCACAAACACTTATTACTAATGCTTCGAGTCAAGCTGTTATAGAAAGAAGAGTTCAAAAGAACACTTTAAATATTAATTCTTCCAAAATAAAAGGAGCTTATAGCCCACTTTTATATAATATAGAATGCACTAGAGATATTATAAAGGAAATTAGTCCTGATATGCTTTCTAATGCTATAAATAATGTTAAATCTAAGCTTGATGAAATTGATGACTTCTTTTCACATCATCACCCAAACTAAAGTTGACTTAACTTATCATTATATTCTTTATATGCTTGAGATATTTTATTTTCTTCAACAGTTTCTAAAGTATACCAACCATTTTGAAAAGCAATACAGTACGCTTCTCTAGCTAGGTCTTTTGTATCTTTAAAAATATCAAAAATTTCCTTAAATAACACTTTATTACTCATTTCATTTAAAGCAATACTTAAATTATTACTCATATTCTTTTCTGTCTCCAGTATATCATTAAGAATATCTTGATCATTTAACTCTATACTATTTTCTACTTCTACTTTTTCATTTTTAATCTTTGACATAAATCTCTCCTATTCTAAAATTTCTAATAATTTTTCGTAATGTTCTTTATGCTTTTTACTAATCTTTTTTATAAATGATTTAATTTCTTTATCATTTACTAAATCTTCATAATGATTAGCTTTTTTTACTAAAACAAACTCCCAGTTCATCATATCTTTAATATAAGATAAATCTTTAGTTGAAATAATATTAGGTACTTCATTCATTTTTTATCACCTCATTATTATAATTAACTTATTTATTAAAATTACAATAGAAAATATTGTTAATTTAATTTTAGAGATTTTACATATAATATAAATGTTAATAATAAAATTTCAAAAATATTAGCACTCTTTGTTGACAAGTGCTAACAAAAGTGGTATTATTAACAATGTAAGGAGATGATATTATGAGTTTATTACCAGGAAGATTTTATTTAGATGATTTCTTTGATGATTTCGACTCAGATAAAAAAGTTATGAACATGAATTGTGATATTTACGAGAAAGAAGGAAAATGTAATATTCTTGTAGAAGCACCAGGATTTAACAAAAAAGACATTAAAATGTCAGTTAATAATGGTTACCTTACTATAGAAGCAACTAGAAAAGAAAATAATGATGAAAAAGATAAACATTACATTAAAAAAGAAAGATTTTATGGTTCATGTAAAAGAAGCTTTTATATTGGTGATGTAAATACTGAAGAAATAACAGCTAAGTTTGAAGATGGAATTTTACATATCGAAGTTCCAAAAGAAAACAAAGAAAATGGTAAAAAATACATTGATATAAAATAATGGTTTAGGATTTAATTCCTAAACCTTTTTTAATATATTTAAATTTTTAGTCAAACATTAAAGTCTACTGAAATTAAACATCTTTTTTTAATTCTTTATTTTTCTCTTCTTCTTCAAGAATCTTATAAGCAATTTTACCTATATTAGTTCTAGGTAATTCATCTCTAAATTCATATTCATAAGGTAAACTATACTTAGGTAAATATTCTTTACATAAATCTTTAATTTCTTTTTTAACTTTATCTTTAAAAATCACATCTTTATTTAAAACAATAAATGCCTTAGCAACATACATTTTATAAGGATGTGGTTTAGATACAACACATACTTCTTTTACCAAAGGATGTTTACTAATAACGCTTTCTATTTGACTAGGATAAACATTATAACCAGATGATACAATAATTCTTTTTAATCTTTGACTAAAATAAACAAAACCATTTTCATCCATTTTACCCATATCACCAGTTCTAAGCCATAAATTCTTTTTATCTTTCAAAAATACCTTTTTATTTTCTTCAGGATCATTTAAATATCCAATCATTACATTTGGTCCACTGATTATAATTTCTCCAACTTCATTAGCACCCAAAACTTCTAAAGTTTCTGGATTAATAATTCTATAATTCATATCTTGACATGGTATACCAATGCTTTCTTTAGGTTGTATTTTTCTAGGCATTAATGTACTAGGTCCACTTCCTTCAGTAAGACCATATCCTACCCTGGCAGTTGCATTAGAACCGTGTCTTTTCATAAACTTATCAACACTTTTTTTAAGTTGGTCTGTTAATACATCACCACCAACAATTATATCTTTAACAAATGATAAATCCATATCTTTAATACTTTCATCATTAATCATAGTTTCCAAAAGTGAAGGTACTCCCACAACAAAATTAGGTTTATATTGTTTAATTAATCTAGCAAATTTCTTATAATTAAATATAGGTATAAGAGTACACTTAACACCCTTACTAAGTGGAGTATGAATACATACATCTAAACCAAAAGCATGAAATACAGGCATAATGGTTAATATAGAATCTCCTGGTCCAGCTGGTTCAATCATACTACCAGTTTGCATGGTAGGTGCATTAAAATTCTTATTAGATAAAATAATACCTTTGGGTTTACCACTAGTTCCACCACTAAACATTATTACAGCTGGATCATCAGTATCTCTTTTGTAAATGAATTTTCCATCATATAAATAACCAAAATCAATAAAGTCATTCCAACTTATAATAAAATCTTTTTCGTAAGGTACTTTTACTTTCTTTTGTGTTAAATTATAAACAGTTTTAACTATCTTATTCATCTTATTACTTGGACTCATTACAACTATTTTATCAATAAAAGTATTACTTCTAATTTCAAGAACTTTTTCTAATGTAACATCTATTGTAAAAACATATTTACTATTAGTCATACATAAATAATTTTCTATTTCTTTAACAGCACTTAAAGGATGAATCATATTAGAAACAGCACCAACCATATTAACAGCATAAAATAATATAATTGCTTCAGGAATGTTAGGTGAAATAATAGTAACTATATCATCTTTTTTAACACCTAATTCTTTTAGTCCTCTGGCTGCTTCTTCAATCTCCAATTTAAACTTTTTAAAAGATACTTTAGTTCCATAATATTCATATGCCGGACTATTAGGATATTTATCAATATTTTCTAACATAAACTCCCATAACATTTTATTTGGATATTTAAATGTTTTAGGTACACCTTTATCATAAAAATCAACCCAAGGCTTAATATTTGTATTTTGTAGTTTCACTTATCTTATCACTCACTTTCTCCTCTAATAATCTAGGATCATTTAGTATATCCTGCATTAATTTAACTGATTTAATAAAGTATACACCATCAGCTATTCTCTCATCTATATTAATTCCAAATTCACACATTTTTCTAACTTCTTGTTTACCATCTCTAAGTACAAGTTCATCTTTAATTTCTCCAATAGTACATAAAATAGAATTAGTACCAAAATCTGTAAGATTATGATATATTGCACCACTTTTAATACTACCTAAATTAGAAACAATAACAGAGCTATAATATATATTCTCATCAGTAAAACTTTTAGGTAATAAATCATGTCTATCCATAAATTTTACTATTCCTACAACAATACCCAATATAAATTTAGGTAACTTGCCAACTATACTAACTATACTATTAGTACTTTGTTCCTCATCTTTTCTAATTCTACTTACTGACTTTTTAAACTTATTCTTTAAACTATCTAAATTATCATTCTTATCTATTTTAATTAAACTCATCATTTCTTTAGCTTCATCTTCAAAATTAACTTTAGCAACAAATCCAATAGAAACATCTTTCTTATCATAATGAGCCTTATTAATAACAAATCTATTTAAAAGTGGTCTATTATATATAGTCTTTCCTATTAATGTTACAAACGCATGAAAATAAGTCAAATCATTATCATTCTTTTTCTTATCTTCAATATATTTAACTAATTCCGTAACATCCATCTTTTGATTAATATATACATCACTATCACATCTATTTGGTTTTAAATGTATCATTATTTTATGCATAGCATCTACATTTTTAACTAATTTAGCATCTCTTCTATCTCCCATATCATTCACCTATATATTATTATACTAAATTTTAAGACACTTTTCT
The DNA here is from genome assembly GCA_934101625.1 of uncultured Bacilli bacterium. Taxonomy (GTDB): domain Bacteria; phylum Bacillota_I; class Bacilli_A; order RF39; family UBA660; genus CAKOLN01. The sequence goes on from CAKORV010000003.1 coordinate 44,292, forward strand.
ATGTTGTATTTTAAATAATATAGAAAGTACTAATTTAGTTGGTAAAAATCTACTAAAGAATACACCTAATTTCACTTTAAAACCTGGTACTATAATTAATTTATTCTTTAAGCATTTATCAACAGCATACTTAGCAACATATTCACTGCTTAACCCTTTTATACTAAATGTTCCAATTGCTACTTTATTAAAATTAGTATTAACTGGTCCAGGACATAATATGCTTATATGAATATTTTTATTCTTCTTTTTAAGTTCTTTATATAAACCTAAAGAATAACTTCTAACATAATTTTTTGTAGCATAGTATGTATTTAACATAGGTCCTCCAGGCATAAGGCCCGCACTTGAACTAACATTTAAAATGTGTCCATTATCCATATATTCTAAACAAGTTTTAGTTATTTTATGTAAAGCAACTATATTAACATTAATCATTTCTATTTCTCTATCTAAACTAATTTCATCATAAAAACCAAAGGCACCAAATCCTGCATTATTAATAACAAAATCAGGTTTTTCTTTTAGTATATATTCACAAAGTTTATTAACATTATCATTATTACTTAAATCACATACATAAACACTTGAATTAATTAAAGCTTTAGAAACACTTTCTAATTTATCTTTATTACTACTAACTAATATTAATTCATTTTCTTTACTACTTAAATATCTAGCCATATCTCTACCAATACCACTAGAAGCTCCTGTTATTAAAATTTTCATATTATCACCAATATAATAATATCATCTTTTCATAAAGAAAAAAAGTGGAAAGCCACTTAACCTAATAATACATCTAAACACATCATGAATGAAAATCCCACTAATGTAAATAATGCCATTAATTTTTTTGATTTATTTGCCTGACTTTCAGGTATTAATTCTTCCACAACAACATATATCATCGCACCTGCTGCGAAGCATAGAAAGAATGGTAAAATATTTCTTACTTTGACAACAAGCAAAGCACCAATTACTCCACTTATAGGTTCTACTATTCCACTAAGTTGTCCATAAAAGAAAGCCTTTTTAACACTAAACCCTTCTCTTCTGAGTGGTAAACTAACTGCACTACCTTCAGGAAAATTCTGTAAACCTATACCTAAAGCAAAGACTAATGAAGACAGCAATAATTTTTCAGTCATACCATACATTAAAGAACCAAATGATATACCTACTGCTAAACCTTCTGGTATATTATGTAATGTTATACTAACTATTAATAATAAACTTCTTTTAAAACTACCTGTATCTGCTCTTTTAGATTTTTTTAATATCTTATCACATACTTTATCACCCAAGAACAATATAACCCCACCACTCATAAATCCAAATATAGCTATTAAAACAGAATTTTTATTAAGTTCATTTGCAAGTTCAATACCAGGATCTAAAAGTGACCAAAAAGATGCGGCAATCATAACACCTGCTGCTATACCAAGCATTGCATCCATAACATTCTTATTAACTTTCTTAAAAAAGAAAACTATACTAGCACCTAAAAGTGTCATTAACCAAGTAAATGTAGTTGCAATTAAAGCCAATATAACTGGATTAATATTTATTAAATTACTCAACATAACCAATATCACCATTATAAGTTATGTCATAATTTTATAATTGTATAGGCTAAATATTTATTTTCTTATCAACCGTTTTATTACTACTCTTTAAGAATTTAATAAGATAATCTGTTACTTCTTCTCTTCTTTTACTTCTAAAAATATCATGATTAATACCCTTCACTACTAATAAATATTTTTCTTTACTCTTAATATTATCATAAACATAATTAGCACTAGACATAGGTACTATTATATCTTTAGTTCCTTCAATTATTAGTGTTGGTGTAAATACATCCCTCGCACATGGATAGTAAGTTTTAACTAATTTAATAAACTCTTTAACTGCGTTCGCAGGCATCCTTAAAAATCTAGAAATAACTTCTTCTCCAGAATACTCTTTAATAACATCCATACTAGTTTTAAATGAATCAATTAAATTCATATTGTCATTTTCTACTTTTAAATAATGAAATGCAGGTGCTGCCAAAACTAACTTTTTAATTTCTTTATATTTACTTGCAACATAAGCACTCATTACTCCACCCATTGAATGACCTATTACATAAATATTTTTATAGCCAAAATTAATTAACATATCTACATGTTCTTCACAAGATTTAATCCAATCTTCCATTTTAATCTTAGTTGCATTAGTATCATGCCCTGGTAATGTAAAAGAATAAACATCAAAATTATGAACTAACTCTAATCTATTAGCCAAATATTCTTCATCATAAGTTCCTCCACCAAATCCATGAATAATTAAAATTGCTTTTCTATATCTCATATCGTTCACCCTAATATAATTATACAAGATAAACTATTTTAATAAAAGAAGTTTTTTGTTATAATTAATTTGTTGATAAGATGAATATTTAAACAAATAATAAAAACTATAAATAACAAAATAATGATAAAAAAGAAGGTGAGTAAAATGAATGATTTAACAAAAAGAAAAATAAAAAAATATATTAAAAAAAATTTTCCCATTGCCATAAAAATTTCCAAAATATCTCCAATTTATCTAATTGGTGGCACACTAAGAGATATTGAATCTTCTAGAAAACCAAAAGATTTAGATTTTGTAGTTTTAGATGATACTAATCAAATAGTGAAATCTGTTATAAGTAAATACAATCTGAAATTTGAAATAAACAAACTTGGTGGATACAAAATATTTTATAATGATATTATAGTAGATTTATGGAGCACAAATGATTTATTGAAGAGCATCGAATACAATATTGAAGGATTATTTTATGATGTAAAGAACGATTTACTAATTCCGTTTGGCTATTACGATGCTATAGAAAATGGCTTACGACAAATTAATCCAAACAACAATATTTTAAATGATGAAAAAAAGTACAATAGAAAAGTAAAATTTGAAAATTATATCAAATCAAAAAATAAATAATCTACAATTTTACGAAATATGTCTGTAAAAGTTGTAAAAAAAGTAAATATTTTTATTATAAACATGATATAATAATATTGGTGATAATATGAAAAAGGAAAATTTAAAAATAGTTGGCGCTATGGTAGGTGGAGCATTGGTAGGTGGAGCTGCTGGTATTCTATTCGCACCTAAAAAAGGTTCAGAAACTAGAGAAGACATAAAAAAAACTATTAATAATCTATTAGAAAAAACAGAAGTAATCGATAAAGATAGTGTTAAAAAATATATTGAAAATCAACTAGAAGCACTAGATTTAGAAATAGTTAAACTTGATGAATTAGATAGTTACAAAAAGGCCAAAAGACAAGCTAAAAAAATAATAAGAAAAATAAATAAACTTATTAAATATGTAAAAAATAAAGGTATTGAAGATTTTGAAGATTTAGTTGAAGAATTAAAAGAAAAAGCTGAAGAAATATCTGAAGAAATATTAACTAATTTAGAATAATCGATGAGTGTAACCATAGTATTTTGAAACCACAATTGGTTTCTTTTTTATTGTATTAATAAGATATAATTAAAAAAATCCTTATAAATAAGGATCATTTATTATTCATTATCTTTATTATATACTTTAGCAACTACCATAAGTCCAATAAATGTAAATATTAAACCAAATATTATACATGAAATTAATGTATAGTTTCTATAATATTTAGACATAACTTCTTCCATTTTATCAGTCTTTTCTTCAGCTTGATAAAGTCTTAAAAATGTCTTTAGTAAAGTTTCTCTATTATTTTCATTAAAAGTTATAAAATAAGAATCACCTACAATCATAAAAGGAACTGAAGAAGAACGACTTTGTAAATAATCAAGTGTATTAGCAAATAACTCTTTATTATCTTCATTAGTATATATTTCGTAGCTCTTTAACTTAAAGAATTGACCATATTCTTCACATAAATCATTTAAATAATTTAACAAATCTAAAGTTTTAGATTCTCCATATTGTTTAAATAAATATATAATAGCCTGTTCATCAGTTTCTTTATATTCAGGACATTTTACCTCGATATTTTCCTTTTCTAAAGATTCAATTAAACCTTCACTTTTAATCTCTGCATTCATTATAAAAGGAAACATTAAAATCAACGTTGTAATCATTAAAACTTTTTTCATATATACCTCCTGTTATCTTCCATATCTATAATTGTATTTAATTAAAACTTTAACATTTTCATCTTTTTCCATGTCTTCAACAGTTTTACCTACTTTACTCTCAAATTCTTCACGATTTAAATATTCACTAAATATTTCATTTGAATGTAATAAGAAATATGCACGATATCTTTGATGAACATCAGTTTTTTCTTGTCTATAACTAGAATTACTACTATCTAATCTTGATTCTTCAGTCCAACTTGTCCAAGATGTAAATGAAGTCAAAGCATCATCCCTATAAGGATAAGCCTTAGTAGCCATAGTTTGAGGACTAGAATATCCTCTTTCAGTACCATTATACCATCTCCACAAAGTATCCACATACCTATACATAGTTACTCTTTCTTTATCTTTTTCTGTATATTTTAATGCGTCTTCTTCATTATCAATTGATGGATAATAATTACCATCACCATAATAAACTTTATTACCTTTCTTATCTAAATAATACCATCTATAAGCAGATGTAGATTGTATTTTTCTATAACTATACACTTCTGGATAATTAGTACTCCATTCACTTGGATCACTTTCAATAGCTGTTCTAATATCCTTTTTAGAATAGCCAGCAGGTTGTTCAGAAGAAAAATCACTATAATCATTATTAGGATTCTTATAAAATTTCCATTTTTGATCTCTAAAACTATAATAAGTTTTTTTCTCAGTTTCATAAGTAATTAATTCACCTGGTTCAGGTATCCTAGGCCACTTAAATTCATCTAAAGGCATATTAACATTCCACTCAGATAGTTCAGGATTAATATATTTACTTTCTATCCAATTAGTCCAAGCCGTATAATTCTTAGTTATCTCATAATAATTAAATACAACTTCAACATCAACTAAACTTTTTCCTTTAGGATATTCATTTGTAACTTTACTCATCTTATATCTTTTATCAGTAGTACAATAAGAACAATTCTTTAAATTAAAAGTTTTAACATACTTACCTTCTGCCTGAGTAATAGTGACATTACCAGTACACGTATTACCTTTAAATTCCAAATCCAAATCAGGTACTTTACTAACATTAATTGTAACAGATTTTCCATCTAAAGTAGGCAACATATTATTCCTATCTGCATATTCAAATGTTGCATCCATTACTTTTTCTTCCATAGATAAACAATTATTATTTTTAACGGTACTTACTATTATAAATATAACGACAACTGTCATAAATAAAATAGACAAAATAATAACTGGAGTATAATCTTTTTTTAAATTAGCACTTCTCTTTTTTATAGTTCCAGAATTAAAAATACTATATTTCATTTAATTCACCTCATCTACTATAAAATATATCATATTTTTGTATCAAAAACAACAAATTACTCTTCACTTTCATTTAACATTTCATAATGAAGTACTATATCTCTATCATAATAAACAATTCTTCCGCTAGGTAATAAAAGCATTCTATTGATTCCTAAATTATCAACAAAATCCAGATTATGAGATACAACAAGCAAAGTACCTTCAAATTCTTTAAAAGTGTCTGCAATTATCATTTGTGTCATAGGATCTAAATGATTTGTAGGTTCATCTAAAAGAATTGTATTAGCCCCACTTAAACTTATTTTGGCAAGTGCTACTCTACTTCTTTCTCCCGGAGACAATACACTAACTTTTTTATAAATATCATCACCACTAAACAAGAAACTACCTAGTAACTTTCTAAGTTCATAATCCCTTAGATTATACTCACTAAAATTATTTAAGATACTCTTATCTAAATCAAGTATTTCATGTTCTTGAGCATAATAAGATATATTAGTTTTTTCACCAACACATATCTCTCCTTCAATAGGATTTAATTCACCCATAATTAATTTTAAAAGTGTAGATTTACCAATACCATTTTCTCCTACTATCAAGAATTTTTCTCCTCTTGATATATCAAAAGTTAACTTATCATATAAAAGATTATCTAAGGTATAACCAAATGTAAGACTATTTGATTTAATAGGTATACTATAACTTGGATAATCTATATGCATCTTTATTCTGGCATACTTATTCTTTTTTTCTAACTCTACCTTTTCACTTTGTAATCTTTCTAACTTCTTTATTCTATCTTTAGCAATATTCGCTTTCTTTTCATTACCTCTTATATATTTGCTAATGATTTTCTTAAGTTTTTCTTCTTCTTTAACTTGTTTTTCATGCAACCTTAAAGTAGCCTTATCTCTTTCATCTTTAATAGTCAAATATTTTTTATAGTTACCATTAAATAATTCTACTTTATGTTTTATTTTATCTACATATAAAGTTCTAGTAGTAACTTCATTTAAAAACTCTACATCATGCGAAATAACAAGTACTAAACCTTTATACCTCTTTAAATAATTTATAATATAATCTTTGGTATCTAAATCTAAATGATTTGTAGGTTCATCTAATAATAGTATTTCAGGATTAGAATATAATAGTCTTGCAAATGCTACTTTAGATTTTTGTCCACCAGAAATATTTTTTAATTTTAAATCAAGTAATTCATCATTAATATTCATACCACTTATTATTTTTAAAAGTATTCCTTCAGCATTATATTCATCGTAATATGTTAATTTATCTTCAACTTTAGATATTTCTTTATATTTAATGTTTAGTAATTTTTCATCTGTAATACTACCAATTTCTTCATATAAAGAATTTAATTTTTCTTTTAATTCTTTAATAGGTCTACCTAAAAGTAAATAATCAAATACTGTGATATCATCACTTGGAATTTCATCTGTAATAACTTGTGGGAGGAATCCTATATTAATGTTATTTTTTAGTTTAATTCTACCACTATCAGGAACCAGTTTTCCAAGTATTAAATTAAATAATGTTGATTTACCTGCACCATTTACTCCCACTATACCTACTTTATCAGTATCATTAAATTGTACTGTAATATCATCAAAGATTGTTTGTAAACCAAATGACATACTTAAATTTTCTACATACATAATCTCACCTTACTTCTTATAAGTTCAAAAAAAAGAATTAACAATTTTTAATTCTTCAAATCTTATTATCTATTTATTTTAGTTTTTCTTTTTACTACATGTTCTTCACTAAAATCATACTCATTTATTTTTTCATTTAATATTTGTATAATTGTGTTAACTTCCTCTTGTGATCTATAACCCAAAATTCCAATAATATAATTAGCCATTTCTTCTGGATTATTATACCTTTTCTTATATTCATAACCACATGTACAAGGATATTCCCAACACTTAATACATTCATATAATGACATTAATATTCCCCCATTAAATTTATATATTAGCACCTTTCGGTAGAAGAATAACAACCACTTGATGCAAATTTGTAGCTAGTAATAATTACTAGCTAATTAAATTATACTATAAATCTTATCAAATTGGAACAAATTTATTGTATATTATTTAAAAAAATTTAATATCGTGTTATCATATTAGACTTGAAAAGCACATGTTGCAAGGAGGAAAATATGAAATATAATAAATTAATTGAATTTTTATTCTCGACTAAAAATATTAACAAAATTTTAACAGAATTTAACAAGCTTTCATTAAATGATAAGCAAATCTTATTAACTAATGATAATATTAAACAAAGATTATATAAAATTGCTGACATTAATTTGTTAGTTAATTTATTAATTGATTTACCGTTAGAAACAAGAATAAATTTTTTAAAAGAAATTAATAAAGAAAAATATTTGAAAAATGACGAAAAAATAATTATTGAATTTTTGAAATTACAAGATTATGATGAATTTGATTATAAGAAGTTAACACTTTTTGAAAATATGAAAGATAAACAACTTCTATCGATAATGTTTAGAAAAATTTCTTCAAACAAATTAAAACTTATAATAATTGAAAATTATAGTCAATTTATAAGTGATTTTGCTTTTGTAGAATATAGTAAAAAAAATCTTGAGTTAGTTTTAGAGTCAAAATTAGTAAATAATGTTAGTGATAATATATTACTTAATGAATTAAAAAGAAGACGTTCTAATAATAAAGTAACAACTCTAATGATGAATGAATTTTTTGATATAGATTCAAATAAACGAAATCATATATTAATTAATGTGGCATTAGAAAATTTAGAAAACGAACTGATACAATTATACAGAGAAAGATTTATGAATGAATCCAGCGAAAACTTAACTAAAACCTTTAAAGAATTAACACAAAATTTAACTTATGTAAATCTACTAATACTTCAAACAATGATTTTTAGTGTTAACGATGAAAAAGCAGTTGAACTTATAAAAATGTTTTTTAGAAATGCTTGTAAGATAGAAGATGAAATAGAAGAAAAGTATTTAAACACGATGATTTATAATTTTAGAAAATTAAATTCAAAAACAAAAGAATTATATAATGTTACTAAACTAAAACAATTTTCAATTATTCATTATCTAAACACAGGATTAATTGATGAAGATATTGATAAACTTTTTAATAAGAAAATTACTTTTATTCAGTATCAAAAAACTAATATTAAAAAAATTAATAAAATATTAAAGATATTAAATAGTATTAGAAACAGTAATGAAAATAAATCAGAAAAAATTAATTTAACTATATTAAGTTATAAATTATATTATATTTTCGGATATGAAAATGCTATCGAATTATTAAATGGTAAGTTTGGAAATATAAATTTAGAATTATTAGCTACTATGTTGGATAGATGTAATATTAAAAATGTAGAATTTCAAAAAATAAATAATATTTATGAGCCAATAATAAACCAATATTTTGTTCAATTTTTAATAGGAGAAAAAAAAGATAATAATACCACTATAAAAAGAATTTTCCGAGGTGAATTAGATTTATTAACAAATGAGTTTCCTAATCTATATAATAACTTTGAAAAGTTTCAGCAAATCATCGGAAAGAAAATTCATTTAAATAAACTTATATCTTTATTAGAAGAAAATCCATTTATGTTATTACCTAATGAATACAAACTTACAAAAGATATTATTGATAATATTATAAAATCTTATGGTTATAGTGATGTGTTTAACATTAATAATATTTCTTACGATGATAGAAAAGAATGTGTAAAAGAAGCTTGTAATTTTTATCACAACTATTTGGAAAAAAGAGTAATATCTACAATTCCTAGAGTTTTTGGAACTACCAAAAATAATTATAAATACGAAGTTTTAAAGTTAGATGATCCTATTATTATGACAGTGGGCTATCAAACCGGTTGTTGTTTTAGATTAAGTGGGTTGTCAGAAGAATTTTTAAAATATTGTAGTGAAAGTTTATATGCTAGAGTTATAGTAATTAAAAATGAAACAAATGAAATTTGTTCAATGATACCAATTATAAGAAATGGTAACGTAATTGTTGGTAATAGTATTGAACGAAATCCAAGGGCAAATAAATTTAAAATATATGAATCTCTTAAATGTGCTTTTGATGAAATTTTAAAAATATCAAATCAATATGAAAAAAAGCCTATTATTGCATGCTGTGCTACCAATTTACACGCTAATGTTGAAGAATATTCCAATAAAGCTATAAATAGTAATATATTTCCTATTAGTGATAGTTCGTTTTATACAAATTATGGTAGTCCCACTTATATTGTTACAAGTCTAGAAAATAAAACAGAAAATGATTTTGAATTATATGTACCAAATGCCATGTACTATGATGAAAGACCAAATATTTTAGTATATCATCGGGGTATGAAAGATATAGAAGTTAAAAACGAAGTTGAAAAAAGAGTAAAATCAATTTCATATCAACATAATATACCAGAAGAAGATCTTTATCTTACAAATTATATTGTTTGTAGTGAAGATTGGTATTTAAAAGTTGATTATTACGGAATAAACGGGTGTTGTTTACAAAGAGATATTAGAGCATTAGAAGAATTTAATAATGTAAAGATTTATTTAGAAACAAAATTTAGTGGAAAAAGTATTTATGAAGTAGATATAGAAGAATTAGGTTTAAATAATGCGTTTGACAACATTAAGTCAAAAAAAATTGTATTAGAAAAACACAACAATATAGAAGAATAAAAGTGATAATAAGCTTTTTTTCTTTTTATATCATTGTGGAATTTTGAAAAAATATTGTTTTTGATTCTTTAGTTTCTGTAAATACATCTCTAATAAGATCAAATATACTGATATCATCACTTGGAATTTCATCTGTAATAATTTGTGGGAGAAATCCTATATTAATGTTATTTTTTAGTTTAATTCTACCATTATTAGGAACCAGTTTTACAAGTATTAAATTAATTAATGTTGATTTACCATTTTCTGAATCACCAGTAATCGCAATAATTCACCCATATTAAATAAAAAAAGAATTAACAATTTGTAATTCTTTAAATCAAACTATCTATTTATTTTAGTTTTCTTTTTTGTTTATTATAAAAATCATCTAAAACTGGTGTCATTTCACTAATAAATTTATTTTGTTGATTAATACTATCGTTTTTTGCTTTATTATATTCACTTTCAAAAATAGTTCTTTTTATATTTTCTAAAGTTACTCTTTCATACAATTTACTACCAATAATAGGAATATTAATCATCCACTCCTTAGAATTGTAAATATTACTTTCTTTATAGTCAGCAATGAATTGAGCAATATCATCCATCGTATAATTACTATTTTTCACAAAATACTCCCCCAACAAAAACAATATACATAAAATTTTTATCAATGAACTTATTGTTTTAAATTATTCAATATGGCAGGGGCAGAAGGACTCGAACCCTCGCGATCAGTTTTGGAGACTGAGATACTACCACTATATGATGCCCCTAAATCAATTAGTATTATACTACATAAAAAACGAAAAAGGAAGAGTTTTTTAGTTCTTCCTTAAATTTTTTAATTCACCCATTCTACTAGTAGGTACATATCCTGGTTCACTATTTAGAACATCAGGTATTCTATTAACTATACTCGCGCAAGTTAATTCAACTGTACAAGGTCTATTAATAATCATTGTCGTATCAGCATCTCCATATATAGTCCACTCATTACTATCATAATCTGAACTACTGTAAACTTTACCAATACATTCAGTTTCTAAGGTAATGCCTTCCATAGTTTCAGTAGTTACTACCGCACTCATACCTGTACATTCACCTTTTTTTACTGTCATTCCTAAAGTACTAGAAAAAATATCTTCTTCTGCTATTTTAGGTACACATTTTTGAACTTGACTTTTTAAAGTAAGTCCAAGCTTATCTAATAACCAACCATTAACATTCCACATATATGATGGAAGAAATTCTCCCTTATTTATTAATTCTAAACGTTCTTCTTCACTTATATTATCAGCACTAGCAACACTTTTTTCAAAATCACTAACACTTAAGCCAGCCCCATGCGCTTTAGCAAGTGCAATTCCATAATCCTCAACATTATAACTACTACTACCTTTTATCTTTGTAATATTATGTGTGGCTCCACATAATGTAGAAATTAGATTACCCCAAAAAGCATCTTGGTATCCACTTCCAGTAATAGTACAATTATTTTCTTTAGCTAATGTATCGATCTCATTAGTCAAAACAGGATTTGAATTCATTGGATAAAACGCTTCTTCACAAGTCGTAATAGCATTAATTCCTAAACGAGCACAAATAAGTAAAATATCTTTACAATCATTTAGTAAACTCATTGTAGTTACAATACATATATCTGGTTTAAGAATACTTAAATCCTCTTCTACTAAACTAGCATTTTTAATAGAAACACCTAAATATTCTCCCTTGGTTACTACAGAAGCATCTTTCCCGACTATCTCGGGATTTATATCATAAGCGCCAACTAAGGTCATACCATTTTCTATAGCATATCTCATAGTATATTCGCTCATCTTACCGCAACCATATTGTACAAATCTTATATCTTTCATACTCCCTCCTATTATTAGTTTAACACACTTTTCACTCTTCACAAGACTTTATTCAAAATAACATGTAAACTAATGTAAATTATTCTGGTATTCCATATATTTCTTTAACTGTATCACAAAAAATATAATTCTTAGGTGGTTTATAAGTTAAATAAGTAAATATAACATAAACAATAATTATAAGTGGAATACTAACTATTTTAAGTACTTTATTATTTTCTTCCATTAAAAAGTAATAACTAATTATTGCCATAAAAATATAAATTAAAAATAATAATCCTATTGACACCACCATATTTTCTCCAATTAAACTATATATAGGTAGATAAACTATAAGATAAAAAAGAACACCTAAAATAGGTACAAAAGCTAACTGAAATAAAAAATTATTTCTTATAATACCATTTTTACTTAATAACATATAATCAATAATTCCATATAAAAGATAAGAAGTAACTATAATTTTCATATGTTCCCATATACTTTCATTTACAGGAAATATTATTGAAAATATAACATTTGGAAACCATTCATATGCAAAATGACATAAAAATGATATTAAAAATATTCCAAATACAGATATAACTTTAACTTTTTTTATATTCATAACATTCACCATTTATTATTATGCTTATCACCATAAGATTTATGAGTAAATTTACATAAAAAATAACATATAATTAAATGAGGTATAATTATGTTAATAAATTATTCAAACAAAGAATTAGATTTATGTGCAAGACTTATGCGCGCAGAAGCTCTAGCTGAAGGTGAACTTGGCATGCTTATGGTTGGAAATGTCATTGTTAATCGCGCTATTGCAGATTGTTTAGATTTTAAAGATGTAAGAACAATATATGATGTTATATATCAAAAAAATCAATTTTCTGGAACTAAAAGTAACTTGTTTTTTTCAAAGTCAACAACTAGAGAAAAAGATTTAGCAAAACGAGTACTTAAAGGTGAATATTATCATCCAGCAACTAATGCACTATGGTTCTACGCTCCTAAAACTGGTGAGTCTTGTAAAAAAACTTGGTACAATCAATCATATGAAGGAAGGTACAAAAACCACTGTTTTTATGAACCACAAGAAGGTATATGTAAAGAAATACATTAAAAAATCTAGGAAATCCTAGACACTAATTAATTGCTTTTAAATAAAATGCATTCTTTTTCATGTGAATTAATAATTCCAATAGCCTGTAAATAAGAATAAATTATAGTTGTTCCTACAAACTTCATACCTCGCTTCATTAAATCATTTGATATTTTATCTGATAAAATAGAACTAACCTTATCATTTTCATATATAATATCTTTTCCACTAAAATTAAGTAAATAATTTTTAAAACTACCAAATTCTTTCTGAATACTCTTGAATATTTTAGCATTGTTAATACTTGCTTTTATTTTAAGTTTATTTCTTATAATGTCTTTATTATTTATTAGTTCTTTTTGTTTCTTTTCATCATATTTAATTACCTTGTCTATTTCAAAATTATCATAAGCAATCTTAAAACCTTCTCTTTTATTTAATACACATTCCCATGACAAACCAGCTTGAAAAGATTCTAATATAAGCATTTCAAAAAGATATCTATCATCTAAATTAAGTACTCCCCACTCTTCATCATGGTATTTAATATATTTCGCATTTTTTAAATTACACCATTTACATCTATTCATATTTACTAACATCTATTCCTTCTAATTCTAATAACTTTATTTTATTTTTAATACCTCCACCATAATTAGTTATCTTGTCATTTGTACCTACTACCCTATGACAAGAAATAATAATACATATTGGATTTCAACCTACCGCACCACACAAACCATTAATATAGTTTTCTAATTCAGTTAATTGAATATTATTTTCCTCTAAATAATTAATTTTAGCATCTAATTTTTTTAAAATTCTTTCTTTATCCATAAAGATAGCCTCCTATTTTAACTATATCACGAAATCACAAAAACCATATTGTAAATGTTGTTACTTTACAAAAAATCAATGTAATAATTATTTAAAAAAACAAGTTATAAACTAATATAACTTGTTAAATACTTATTTAGTAGGTATTAATATTTCTTGTCCAATTGATAATGTTGAACCAGATAGATTATTAATATTTTTTAATTTATTAACTTTAACTCCATATGTATTTGCAATCTTCCAAAGTGAATCACCTTTTTTAACTTTATATGTGGTATAAGATTCAGTACCAGGTATTTTCAATATTTGTCCTATTTGTAGTGTATTTGAAGATAGGTTATTTAAACTTTTTATATCATTTACACTAACACCATATTTATTAGCAATTGTATATAAATTATCGCCTTTTACCACTACATAATTAATTCCAGCTGAAGTTGTTGGTTCTTTTTCTTCAACTTTTGTATCAGATACAGGGATTAATAATTTTTGTCCTACATATATAGTGTTACCTGTAAGTTTATTTGCGCTTTTTATTCTATCAACTGTTATACCAAATTTGTTAGCAATTTTCCAAAGTGAATCACCTTTTTGTACAGTATAATATGAACCTTCAACAGGCGCAGTATAGGGAAGATTTTTATATTTAGTTATTGCTCTTACAACTACTTCTGCATAATCTTTATAATTATTGCTAATATTTACAATAAATGGTAAAATATATAACTAATTTACGGAGGTGTATTATGTTAAAATTTATTTTAAATAACACTATTTTTGACTATGCTATTATGGTTTTGCTTTTTATAAATTTTGTATTAACAATAATAATAGACTTAAAGGAACAAAAAAAGGAATTTAAAAATATATTCTTATTAAATAAAATTAATAAAATAAAAATGAATGCAATGATTATAGCAATGATATTTACTATAATTATATTATATATAAAGTTTAACAATTTTATTAACATAATCATATTTTTCATATTTCCAACAATTCTTTTAATAAAAAATATATTTGATATTTATAAGAAAGAACAACCTTTATCAACAGATAATAAATTTTCTAAACTGCTATCAATGTATATTTTTATTATATTTTTTTCTTCAGCTGCTGTTCCAGTTTACTATAAATCTTTAGCTTCAATAAAACATAATTTAAAAGAAATATTATTAATAATTTACTTAATAATGAGAATTATTCTATTTGTTTTCTTATTTCTTAATAATATAGCAATATTATTATCCAACATTAACATTTTAAAACCATTTAAAATTAAAGATAATAGAATGGATGATAAATTTTATAAACTTAAAGATTATAATTTTCACTTTTATAGAAAATATAATTCTAAACTTACTTTATACA